>JAKASY010000149.1 GCA_021817625.1 Bacillota bacterium
GATCACGGGGTGGCGATCGTGCCCGGCGCCGAGCCCTTCGCCCCCCTCCTCCTTGCCAGCGCCGCGTGCGACGTCTGGACGGTCGGCGGCAAGGACGACGACACGGTGCGGGCCCTTCACCTCGAGAGCGACGACGACGGCGTGCGCTTCACCCTCGTGCACGCGGGCGAGCGGGCGCCGGCGCGCCTGGCTGGCGCGGGAGCCCACCGCCTGACGAACGCGCTTCTGGCCGTGGCGGCGGCACGGGCGGTGGGGGTGCCGCTCACCCGCGCGGCCGAGGCCCTCGCGAGCCTCGAGGCGCCAGCCGGCCGGGCGAGGCTGGTACGCGAGGACGGCATCTGGCTTCTCGACGACAGCTACAACGCAAGCCCGCTCAGCCTGCGCAGCGCGCTCGACGTCCTCGGCCACGTGGGCGACGGTCGCGCAAGGCGCACGCTGGCGGTTCTGGGGGAGATGCGCGAGCTGGGCTCTCGCTCGCGCGCCATGCACCTTGAGAGCGGCGGCGACGTGGCGCGGGCCGGCGTCGACGTGCTCATCGCCGTGGGCGGGCAGGACGCCGACGCGCTGGTGGAAGGCGCGCTCGCCGCCGGCCTGCCAGAGGGCAGCGTTCGCCGCGCCACCGACGCCGAGGCGGCGCTCAACCTGGCCATCGGGGAGGTGCGCGCCGGCGACCGCGTGCTCGTCAAGGGCTCGCGCGCCCTCGGCATGGAGCGCGTGGTCGAGGGCCTCAGGGACTGGCGCGGGGGAGGGGGGGCCGGGTGAACCCTCTCGCCGGTCCGGTGCCCGGCCTCTGGACGGCGTTCGTGGCGAGCGCCCTGGGCGGCCTTGCCCTCCTGCCCCTGCTTCGCGCCCTCAAGGTCGGCCAGATCGTGCGCGCCCAGGGGCCGCAGAGCCACATGGCCAAGGCGGGCACGCCGACGTCCGGCGGCCTCATGTTCCTGTTCGGCACCGCCGTCGCCGTCGCCGTCTGGCAGCACGGCCAGCCCGACGCCGTGCTCGTCGTGGGCATGATGCTGGCGTTCGGGGCGATCGGCGCCGCGGACGACTTCATGAAGATCCGCAGCCGCTCCTCGCTCGGCCTGAGGGCGCGCGACAAGCTCCTCCTCTCCAGCGCCGTGATCGTCGCCTTCGCCTGGGCGGCGCTGCGGCTCGCCGGCCTGGGCACGACCGTGGTGGTGCCCGGCACGGGCGGGGAGCTCGCGCTCGGCGCCGCCTTCCTGCCATTCGTCTGGCTCGTGGTGCTGGGCACGACCAGCTCCGTCAACCTGTCCGACGGCGTGGACGGGCTGGCGACCGGTCTTGGCATCCTGGCGTTCGGCGCGTTCGCGGCCATCACCCTGCACACCGGGCCATGGTCGCTCACCGCCGTGTGCATGGCCGTGGCCGGCGCCCTGGCCGCCTTCCTCATCTTCAACGTCCACCCGGCGCGGGTGTTCATGGGCGACAGCGGGTCGCTGGCGATCGGCGCCGGCCTGAGCGCCGTGGCCATCCTGTCGCGGACCGAGCTCTACCTCGTGGTGGTCGGCGGTGTGTTCGTGCTCGAGGCCCTCTCGGACATCGTGCAGGTCATCTCGTTTCGTGTGTTCGGCCGGCGCGTGCTGCGCATGGCCCCGCTGCATCACCACTTCGAGCTGGGCGGCATGGCGGAGACCCGGGTGGTGGGCATGTTCTGGCTGGCTGGCGCCGTGTTCGCCGCGCTGGGCGTCGTAGGACTTCGTTAGGAGCGGGAGGGGGGACGCCGTGCTGCGCCGGGAGACGGAGCGCCCGTACGACATGACGCTCCTCGTGTGCGTCCTCATCCTCCTGAGCGTGGGCGTTGTCATGGTCTACAGCGCCTCGTCCGTCGAGGCCTTGGCGCTCTACGGCAGCGCCTCCTACTTCCTCAAGCGTCAGCTCCTTTGGGCGGTGCTGGGCCTCGTCGTCATGTACGTGCTGTCGCGCGTGCCCTACGAGAACTGGGCGCGCTGGGCGGTACCGATCTTTCTGTTCACCGTCGTCTGCCTGCTTCTCGTGCTCGTGCCCCACGTCGGCGTCACGGTGAACGGCGCGCGCCGCTGGATCGGGGCCGGGCCGCTGCTCTTCCAGCCGTCCGAGCTCGCCAAGCTGTCGGTCGTGGTCCTGTTCGCCCTCACCCTCACCCGGCGCAACGTGCCGATCTCCGACTTCCGTCGCGGCTTCCTGCCGCACCTGGCCGCGGTCGCGGTGCTGTTCGCCCTGATCATCAAGGAGCCCGACCTGGGCACGGCCCTCTCCCTCGGCGGCACGGCGATCGTGATGCTGATCGTGGCCGGCGCCGATTTCCTGCACATCATCGGCCTCGCGCTCATGGGCGTGCCGGCGGTGGCGGCGCTGATCGTGACCGAGCCCTACCGCATGCAGCGCATCCTCGCCTTCATCGATCCGTTCAAGGACCCCCTGGGCAGCGGCTACCAGACCATCCAGGCCCTTCTGGCCCTGGGCAGCGGCGGCCTGCTCGGAACGGGCCTCGGCCACAGCGCGCTCAAGTACTTCTATCTGCCCGAGGCGCATACCGACGTGATCTTCGCCATCCTGGCGGAGGAGCTCGGGTTCGTGGGTGGCGTCGCCGTCATCGCCCTGTTCTTCGTCTTCGCCTGGCGCGGCTACCGCGTGGCCCTGGCGAGCGCCGACCCGTTCGCCTCGGTCATGGCTGTGGGGCTCACGACGATGATTCTTCTCCAGGCCGTGCTCAACATCGGCGTCGTCACCGACTCCCTGCCGGTCACGGGCGTGCCCCTGCCGTTCATCTCGTACGGCGGCTCCTCGCTCCTCTTCACGCTCGCCGCCGTGGGGATCCTGCTCAACATCAGCCGCCACGGGCGGGCCGGGGGGTGACGGTCGCGGCGGGTGCGAGCGAGCGCGAGCGGGCGGAGGCCTCCGAGGCACCGGTGCGGGTTGTGCTCACCGGCGGGGGCACGGGCGGCCATGTCTATCCGGCGCTGGCGATCGCGGCCGAGCTCCGCGGCGCGCTCGCCGTCGGCTATCTCGGCACCGCCAGGGGCCTTGAGGCGCGGGTCGTGCCCGACGGCGGCATCCCATTCTTCGCGGTGCCCGCCACGGGCGTGCTCGGCAAGTCGCCGGCGGCCATGGCCCGCGGCGTCGCGGCCGCGTTCTCGGGCCTCGCGCGCGCGAGCGCGCTCCTGCGGCAGCTTCGCCCCGACGTGGTCGTCGGCACCGGCGGCTACGTCACCGGCCCCGTCGGGCTGGCCGCCGCCCTCCTCGGCATTCCCCTGTTCGTGCTCGAGGAGAATGCCCGGCCGGGCATCACCAACCGCATGCTGGCGCGCTTCGCCCGGCATGTGGCGGTGCCCTGGGCCGAGGCCGCTGCCGGCTTTCCGCCCTCGGTGCGCACCAAGGTGGTGGTGACGGGCAATCCCGTACGCCGCGAGGTCGTAACCGCGGACCGGCAGGGCGCCCGCGCCGCCTTCGACCTCGACCCGGAGGCGCCGGTGCTCCTGGTCGTCGGCGGCAGCCTGGGCGCCGAGGCGATCAACGAAGCGGTCCTCGCCCTCGTGCGCCGGGCGGGCGCCTGGCCGGGCGGCGCGCAGCTGCTGTGGGCCACCGGACCCGCCTACCATGAGGGCATCGTGCGTCGCCTGGGCGAGGCGCCGGCCTGGGCGCGCATCCTTCCCTACCTCCACGACATGCCCCAGGCATACGCCGCCGCCGATGTCGTCGTCGCCCGCGCCGGCGCCATGACCGTCGCCGAGATCACCGCCCGGGGCGTGCCCGCGGTGCTCGTGCCCTCGCCCAACGTGACGGGCGACCACCAGACGGCCAACGCCCGCGTCCTCGCCGAGCGCGGCGCCGCCGTGCTTGTGCCGGAGTCGCGCCTTGCTGACCTCGGCGATCGGGTGCGCACCCTGCTCGAGGACGCGGGCCGAAGGGAGGCCATGGCCGCGGCCTCTCGCGCCCTCGGGCGGCCCGACGCGGCCGCCACGCTCGCCGCCCTGGTCGTGCGGGACGGCGCGCGCCAGCGCGTCGGACCGGCAGGAGGCGGTCGGCCGTGAGCGGGCCGCGGCGCTTTCGCCCCGAACCGCTGCTCGCCGCACTGCATAGCGTGGATGTGGGCGAGGTGCGGGTGGCCGAGGCGATGGCGCGGCACACCACCTTGCACGTGGGCGGCCCGGCCGACGTCATGGTGGTGCCGGCGCGCCTTGAGCAGGTGGAGCGTCTCATCGAACTGTGCCGGCGCTTCGAGGCGCCGCTCATGCCCCTCGGGCGAGGATCGAACCTGCTGGTGCGCGACAGCGGGCTCGAGGGCGTGGTGATCCTCACCGAGCGGCTGGCGGCGCTGCGCATCGAGGACGAGGCGCTCGAGGCCTGGGCCGGCGTGACCCTCGGCGGCCTGGCCAACCGCAGCGCCAGGACGGGGCTCACGGGCCTCGAGTGGTGCGCGGGCATTCCCGGCAGCGTGGGCGGCGGCGTGTTCATGAACGCCGGCGCTCACGGCGGCGAGATGGCCGAGCACGTGCGCCGGGTGGCCTACCTGCCGCTGGCCGGGCCGATGCCTGCGCCCGCCCTGGAGCCGCGGCTCATCGACGCCCAGGACTGCGGCTTCGCCTACCGCACGAGCCGCTTCCAGGGCGAGGCGGGCGTCGTGCTCTGGGCCGAGCTGCGGGCGGAGCGGGGCGACCCCGAGGCGGCGCGCGCGCGCCTGCGCAGCTTTCGCGACCACCGCAAGGCAACGCAGCCGCTCGCGTGGCCGAATTGCGGCAGCGTGTTCCGGAACCCGCCGGGCATGAGCGCGGGCAAGCTCGTCGAGGCGGCGGGCGGCAAGGGGCGGCGGGTTGGGAACGCGGGGATCTCCGAGGTCCACGGCAACTTCATCGTCAACTTCGGCGGCGCCCGCGCCGAGGACGTCCTGGCCCTGATCGCGTGGGCACAGGAGGCTGTGCACCGACATAGCGGTGTCGTGCTGGAGACCGAGGTGCGCGTGGTGCCCTAGGGGCAAGCGAGGCAAAGGCGAGGTGGCGCAGGTGGCGGTACTGAGAATGCGCGGCGGAGTACCCTTGCGTGGGGCGCTGCGCGCCCTGGGCGCGAAGAATGCCGCCCTTCCACTGCTGGCCGCCGCCCTTCTGGTCGAGGACTCGCCGAGCGAGCTTGCCGGCGTGCCGGATCTGTCGGACGTGACGGTCATGGTGCGCATCCTCGAGAGCCTGGGCGCCACGGTCACCGCGCGCCCGAGCGCGGACGGCCAGACGCGCCTCAAGGTGGACGCCCGCGGCGCGCTGGGCAGCGAGGTGCCGCCCGACCTCATGGCCCGGATGCGCTCGAGCGTGTTCCTGCTCGGCCCGCTCCTGGCGCGCCTCGGCCGCGCCTGCATCACCTACCCCGGCGGCTGTGACATCGGCGCCCGGCCGATCGACCTCCACTTGCGGGGTCTGGCCCGCCTGGGCGCGCGCATCGAGGAGTGCGACGGCGTGATCGAGGCGCTCGCCCCGGCGGGCGGCCTCGTCGGCGGGGAGGTGCGCCTGGACCTCCCGAGCGTGGGGGCGACGGAGAACATCCTCATGGCCGCCGTGCGGGCGCGCGGCGAGACGGTGATCATCGGGGCCGCCCGCGAGCCCGAGATCGTCGACTTGGCCCGCTTCCTCACGGCCAGCGGCGCCGTGATCGACGGGGCGGGGGAGCGCGTGGTGCGGATTCGCGGCGTGAATCGCCTGGCCGGCACCCGTCACCGCGTGATGCCCGACCGCATCGAGACCGGCACGCTGCTCCTGGCGGGCGCGGCGACAGGCGGCGAGGTGCGCATCGAGGAGGCGCTGCCGGGTCACCTCCAGGCGCTGACCGAGGTGCTGCGCGCGAGCGGCGCCTTGGTCGAGGTCGAGGACGGGGCCGTGGCCGTGCGCG
>JAKASY010000150.1 GCA_021817625.1 Bacillota bacterium
ACGCCGCGGGTCGCGCCCCAGCTCTGCCGTTCGGGCAGCCGCGCGCCATGGCCCTGGAGGGCGCCGTATGCCTTCTTGCGTTCGGCCCCCTGCCTCCTGCTGGCTTTCGTGCACGCGATCTTCGTCCGGCGATGCAGGGCCTGCTTGGCACGGACGCATACACGCCGGCGCAGGCCACGTACGATCTCCGACGCCTGCGCCTGAAGGGGCTGATCGAGCGCGTGCCCAGAAGCCATCGCTACCGCGTCACGCCGCAGGGTCTGGCCCTTTGCCTGGCGGTCACCAAGCTCTACGAGCGCGTGCTCGAGCCCGCGGTCAGCCACTACCGCGGCCAACCTACATCCGCCCCGCTCGAGCGTGCAGCCCAGGCGGTAACCCGCCACATAGACGCCCTGGTCGCGAGCGCCTGATCCGCACCCGTTGCCCTCCCGCTCCTCCCCGGACTACGCTGATAACGGACCGGGGAGTACGGTCCACCGGTGTCACGACCCATTGAGGTCGCACCGCCCCTTCGGGGACTATTGCGGCGTATGGGGCGGGCCCACGCTCGCCTCCTTGTTCGCGACCAGGCACGACCTGGCGCGGCCGAAAGGCACTCGCCGCCTTGTTGACCGGTGGACACGTCTCTCCGGCCCTTCATGTCCCCGACAACCCGGCCAGCCCTGGCCTTGACCTTTTGTGCCCTGCGGCAAAAACTTGACTCATTATTCGAGATCTCGGGCAATCAGGTCACCTAGGGCGTTCCACTCATCCGTAGTCACGACGCACAGCCCCGCGTATTTGGGAAAGTTGCTGGTGAACCAACGCAGGACCCGCGCCCCTCTGTGCGAAGGAGGCAAACGGCCACACGAAAGCCCTGTTCAACACTGCACTTGCGCGTACATTCCCGGGCAATTCGGCCTATTCAGGGTCATATCGCCCGCACCGTGGCGTCGGCAGACGACGCGGCAAGGAGGGTACGAAGGTAGCGTTCCTAGGCCGGCTGTCCACGGAAGAGATGCTCAGGCTCATCGACGCCGCCCAGGCAGGTAGCGATGAGGCACGCAACCGGTTGGTCGCAGCGCTGGAGCCCATCGTGGTGCGCATCGCCTCAAGGGCCGTGGGCCGCCATCTCGAAAGGGGCCGAGACGAGGAGATCTCGGTCGCGCTCATGGCCGTAGACGAAGCCGTCACGAGCTTCGACCCGTCGCGCGGCCGGAACTTCATCGGGTTCGCCGAACAGGTCATTCGCCGTCGGCTGGTCGATCACTATCGCCGTCAGCCTCATGCGGAGGTCGTCCTCTCGGCGCTTGAACGCGAGGACGAGGATGGGCACCCGTTTGTACCGCTGTTGGCCGAGAGGGCCCTGGAACGCCGGCGCGTCGAGCTCGAGGCCGACGCCCGCCGCGAGGAGATCACCGGCTATGCCTTGCGGCTGCGGGAGTTCGGCCTAAGCCTGGACGAGTTGGCGCGAATCTCGCCGCGTCACGAGGACAGCCGTCGAAGCGCTGTGGCGGTCGCATTGCTTCTCGCCCGAGAACCTGTCCTCCGCGACTATCTGCTCACCCACCACGTGCTTCCCCTCCAAGCCCTGAGCGACATGGTTACGGTCAGTCGCAAGACGCTGGAGCGCCAGCGAAAGTACATCATCGCGGTCGCCTTGGTAGTCTGCGGCGAGTTTCCGCGCCTTCGAGAGTACATCCGCGAGCCAGATGTCACCGCGTAGGGCGCCGATGAATCTCGCCGGAGCGCCATACCCGTTGCGCCGAGCGCAAGCCACCCCCGAGCGGCCCGGCGCCGAAGGCCGGCTGGGTCAAGAGCGGCCGGCGCGGTCCGTCGACGGATCGGCGGCCGCCAGCAGCCGCGTCGCCGCCGCACGCGGGCGGCGCGCCCCACAGCCACGTCCGGTGGCGGCATGGCCCGGTCAGTGGGGCAAAGACTGCGACCAGAACCACGCCTGATGCCCGGCCCAGCCGACAGCCAGTGGTACCCGCGTGGCCGCGAGTACCCGCACCGGGCCGGCACTCGAAGGCAGGTTCGCCAGAAGCGCCTGTTCGAGCGATCCGGTGCGCACGTCGATCGCCGATACGCCACCCTGATCGGCGACCAGGGCCTGCAGCCCGTCCCAGGTCATGCCGACGGACGTGATCCCGCCTCTCCACCTTGGCCCCAGTCGCAGCCAGCTGAACAGCCAGTCTTCCCCGGCGATGCCCATCGCCTCGTGAGTCGGCATGAGGTCAACCACATTCTCGGCAGCGAGGCCGACAAGCAGCGCGTTGTAGACCCCTGACACGGCGAGAGGGCCCAACGCACCCGTCACCCCCAGATAGTTGCTCACCGAGTCGCCGCGCAAGGTCACCTGTTCGATCGGGGGCGAGCCGGAGGGCTGGCTGCCCTCCTCGTCGACATAGGCGTAGGCCCCGTCGGGGGTGATCGCGATCGCCCCGGGCGCGCCGTAGCGACACGGCATGGGGGCCAGGGCCTTCGCGTCCACCAGATCGACAGCCAGTATCTGTCGCGAGGTCTGGTCGCTCACGAGCGCCTTCGTGCCGTCCGGCGTAACGGCAAGCGCGGTGTAGGTGCCCACCGGCAGGTGGATGGACGCTACCGTCCTGCCGTTCCAGTTCACAACCGTGAGCAGCCCCGCGGCCCCGTCGGCAACCGCGACGTCGCCGGTCTGGGGGATGCTTGCGACGAGCGGATTCGGGTCGTCGGTGCTGAGTTCGATCGTGGCTACCTTGCTGAGCGGGGTGGCGCCGTAGACCGGAACAAGCGGGACCAGAAGGACGCGGCCCTTCGCCCCGCATGGCCCGGTAGATGTCCCCGTACAGCCGCTCAGGGCGACTGCCAGGTCCTGATCGCCCACCGACATCGAGAGGGGCTCGTCCGGCAGGGCAAGCGACTGAGTGGTCCCACCGTAGGGGTCGAGTTCGTACAGCCGGTCGTTCGCCCCGCTTGCGAGGAACGCGTCCTGGCCGTTCCGCGATATCGCCCCGACGAACTGGCCAGCTGGAAGTTCGACCTCCCGAATCAGGTGCCACGGCGCGACGGGCAGCCGGTACGGCATCACTGGATGCGGCGGCGCGAGAGTCGCCATTCCAAGGGCAGTGCGCGAGCCGACTCGTCGAAGACCAACGGCATAGACGCCGCCGTTCACCTCGAACACCTGAACGGTGCCTGCGGGGCCCACCGACGTATGGCGATCGCCACCCCGCCAGTTCTCCACCGTCAGGCGGCCACTGCCGGCCAGGACGATGTCCTGGCCGCTGGCACCGACAAGCGTCTGCCCTCTCGGCATCGTGAGCACCCTCACGGTAAGGCCCGTGCGCGCCGCGACCACGTCGACGGGACCCGTGCCCGCCTCGACCGCGACATCCCCGGCAGGGCCGGGCTCGAGGCGCAGATTCTGGCCCGCCCTTCGCCAAAGGACGGCGCCGTCGCTGGCAGAGAGCATGACCGCGCCCGCGTACGGTGGGGGACCGGTGACAACCGGCCCCGTCGGTGTGGCATAAAGGGTCATGGCTGGCCACGGCAGACTGTCGTTGAACACGTAACCGGGCTGGACGGGTACCTCGACGGTGCGGCTCCAAAGCGGCTCGCCGTAGGGAAGCGACCAGGCGCCGACCGTGACACCCGCCTCGCCGTGGGCGAACGTCTCGCCGTACTCGGCGAGGTACAGGGTGTGGCCTGCGCACGCCTGCGCGAGGTATCCGCCAGGCGGGAACCCTGGGGCCGTCGCCAGCACGCCAAGTGTCTGCCCCGTGCGTGCCTCGGTGACGATACCGACCCCATGTGCCTGGCCCGACCCGAACAGCACGTCGCCCGCCGCCCGGCCGCCGTATGGCCCAACCCAGGCTGCATCACCGGACGCGTCGTATGCGGTGGTGATCGTGCTGGACGACTGATACACCGCGAGCCCGTCGGTCACGCCCAGTGGGATCCCGCTGCCGCCCACGAGCGTGGTCAGCCCTCCGGGGATCGCCTTCACCGTGTCCGCCCCTACGTTCACGATCTCCGGCGTGTAATAGGTCAGATGGTTTTGCACACCGGCGGGCACCAAGCCGACGACGGTGCCAGGTCCGAGCGCACCTTCGATGTGGGCGACGTTGGCGGCGGCGTGACCCGTCACGGTTTGTACCGAACCCACGGACAGCGCGGCGGACGAGAGGTCGCCACCCGGTCCCGACGCGCTCGAGCAGGGTGCGCCGGCGCTGGCAGTCGCGGCCTTCGCCATCGCGCCGGATGGCGCTGCCCATGCGGTCATCACCAGGCAGATGAGGGAGAGCGCCGCCAGACCCCGTCGCGAATCCATGTACTCACCTCGCCGCGTCCTTCGGTCTCAGGCGCCCGAATCCCGGATTGCGTGGTGTCCGACAAGACCACTCCTACGCGGCCACCAGACTCCGAGAGCCGGGAGCGCCAGGAAGTCACCAGAGCCAGGCGCGGCTCCCGGATACGAGGGTCACGTAACGCCGCCCCGCCAGGGGATAGGTGTGCGCATATGGCAGCGCTGCGCCCGGCGCGACGATCGGCGCGCCTCCGGAGAGCGGTACGGCCATCGTCAACGAACGCCCGCCCGTGCATGCCACGAGGGGCTTTTCCGTCGGCGTAGCATCCTTGCACGACCAGGGCCCCTCTTGCACGGCCACCAGAAGGTACCGGCGCGACACGGCGAGCGGCTGCACGACGACCTGGCGCGGCAGGGTGGGAAGGGCGATCAACCGCACCTGCCTGCCCGACGCCAGCGCGTAGGCGGCACAGTACGCCGCGCCGGCAGGCCGGCCGATCGCCCAGGGCGACATACAGCCGTACAGGTCGGCTCCGTCGGCAACCACGTTCAGGTTGTTGCTCTGGCCGGAGAAGACCGTATCCCAGTCGGTCGCCTGCCTCTGCCACGCGACCCGGCGGGTGGTTAGCGACCATACCACGACGTCGTCGAGAGCGCGCTCGCCGGGGGGCGGCTCGGCCGTCGACTCCGTAGCCAGATAGCCGCCGGAAAGCGCCCCGTAGGGCACGGTCGCTCCGGTCACCTGCCACAGAACCCGGCCGTCCAGTGGGTCGATCGCCCACTCAGCCGTGGCTGCCTTGGGCGCTATGCTCGGGCTGGTCATCAAGAGGAGCAGCTTGGACGAGCTCGCAACGACGGAGGGCATGCGATAGCTCGGTCGAGACCAGAGCGCGGTGCCGCCGGCCGTGACGTACCGCACCGTCAAGACGCCGTCCTGCGCGGGCAAGGTCGCCTCCACATACCCTCCGTCCACACCCTGGATGTCCCCAGCGTCGGTCGGGGTGCGCTCCACCACGGCACCGGTCCCCGGGTCGAGGGCGACGAGCTGGAGCGGGCCGCCCAGGGCGCCGACCGCGAAGGTGACCGTACCCCCCTCCCACCAGGGACCGTCGAGCGCAAACGCGCCCTGGCTGGCGAAGGCGGAGAAGCTGTGCCGCCACACCACCCGCCCGGCAAGCGTTGTGGCAACCAGCGCTGCCGGCACGTAAGTGCCGGACATCGCGCAGGCTCGCGTGGTGCACAGGGCAGTGCGCACCACGAGACCGTCCGGGAGGATCACCGGTGGGTAGAGAGCCGTGGGTACACCGAGCGTCGACGCCGTGACCGTGAGGTCGGCCGGCTCGGGCTTGGGTGTCAGGGAGGTGGCCGCGAAGTTGTCAGCAACCGGTGCGCCGGAGGTGACGACCGCCGCAGACACCGGAACCGCTAGGGCAGCACTCGGAAGCCCAAGTGCCACCGCCACCGCCACCGCCACTGCGAAGAAGCCTACCACGCGCGCCGGCACGCCCGTGCCTCCCCCGACCCCACGCCGTCGCACAGACATTCGCCCGAAGCAGA
>JAKASY010000151.1:0-3672 GCA_021817625.1 Bacillota bacterium
GTGGGCTACGGCTGGGACCACGACTCCACCCTCACCGCCGTGAAGGCGGTCGATCTGCGCGTCGAGGCGGGGGAGGTCTACGGCATCGCGGGCGAGTCGGGATGCGGCAAGTCCACCCTGGTCCAGGCCGTGACCGGGCTGCTCGAGCCTCCCGGCCGCATCCTCGAGGGCTCGGTCCGGTTCGACGGGCGCGACGTCCTGGCGCTCAGCAAGGAGGATCTCCGGCGCCTGCGCCTGCAGGAGGTGTCGATGGTCTTCCAGGCGTCGATGAACGTCCTCAACCCGGTCACGCGCATCCGCGAGCAGTTCGCCGACGCCATGGCGGCGCACGGCGTGACCGACCGTGCCGAGGCGCACGGTCGGGCCGAGGCGATGTTCGAGCTGGTCAAGGTGCCGCCGCGCTTTCTCGACGCCTACCCGCACCAGCTCAGCGGCGGCATGCGTCAGCGGGCGGTCATCGCGCTCTGCCTGGTGCTCAGGCCGCGCCTCATCTTTCTCGACGAGCCGACCACGGCCCTCGACGTCGTCGTGCAGCGGTCGATCCTGCAGTCGGTGAACGACCTGCGGCGCGAGTTCGGCTTTGCCATGGTGTTCATCACCCACGACCTCTCCCTGCTCGTGGAGATCGCCGACCGGATCGCCATCATGTACGCCGGCGAAGTGGTCGAGGAGGCGCCGGCGCGCGCCCTGTACGAACGGCCCCGACACCCGTACACCAAGGCGCTCATGCGGTCTTTCCCGCCCCTGGGTGGCGCGAAGGACCGCCTCGAGGGCATCGGCGGCCAGCCGCCGGACCTCCGTCATATGCCGCCGGGGTGCGCCTTCGCGCCGCGCTGCGCCGAGCGCGTCAACGGCCGTTGCGACGTGAGGGCGCCGGCCCTGATGGACCTTGGGGGCGACCACCGCGTGGCCTGCCATCGCCACGGACCGGAAGGTGGTGCGGGGCATGGTGGCTGAGGGTGAGCGCGTTCCCGACGTCGTGCTCGACGTACAAGGGCTGACCAAGCGCTTTGTCGTGGGTGCGCTCGGGCGGCGCCGGGTCGTGCGCGCCCTGAGCGACGTGGACCTCACCCTGGCCCGCGGTGAGGTGCTCGCGCTCGTGGGCGAGTCGGGCTCGGGCAAGACGACCGCCGCACGCGCCCTGGCCTACCTGGATCCGGCCGACGCGGGCGAGATTCGGCTCCACGGCAAGCTCGTGCCGCGACGTCCCGACAGTCGCCGACTCGCTCAGTACCGGCGCGAGGTGCAGATGATCTTCCAGGACCCGTACGCGTCGCTCGACCCGCTGCAGACGGTGGGCCACACTATCGCGCGGCCCCTTCGCTCCTACCATCTCGCGCGGCCCGCAGAGGAGCGCAGCGCCGTCGCCCGCCTGCTCGAGCAGGTCGGCCTCGTGCCCGCGGCCGACTTCCTCGGCCGCTACCCGCACGAGCTCTCCGGCGGGCAGCGCCAGCGCGTCGGCATCGCCCGGGCGCTGGCGGTGGAGCCCTCGCTCCTCCTGGCCGACGAGCCGACGTCGATGCTCGACGTCTCGATCAGGCTCACGATCATGAACCTCCTGCGCGACCTGCAGGCGTCGAGCGCCATGACCCTCGTGTTCATCACCCACGATCTCGCGGGCGCCTACTACATCAGCGACCGCATCGCCATCCTGTACGCCGGTCGCCTGCTCGAGCTCGGCCCGGCGACGGAGGTGATGGGGGAGCCGCGCCACCCCTACACCCAGCTCCTGCGCCACGCGGCCCCCGACCCCGCCCGGCAGTTCGGGCGCGACCAGCGCTTCGAGGGTCACGGCGACCCGCCCGATCTCGCGGCGCTGCCGCCCGGTTGCCCGTTCGCGCCGCGCTGCCCCCACGTCAGCGCGGCCTGCCGGGACGCGCTCCCGCCCCTGTACGCGGTCGGCGCGGCGCACACGGTGCGCTGTGTCCTCTACGCCTAGGTCAGGGGAGGACGGGGGAGGTGGGGCAGGTGGCTGTGACCAGCGACGCCGTCGAGCGCCAGTGCGCCCGCTGGCGGCACGAGCTGCCGCCGCCACTGGCGACGCTCGCGGCGGCGTGCCTCAGGCGGGGCCTGCGCTGTCTCACGCCGCTCCCCGATGGCCTGACGTACGTGGTGACGGGCGACATCCCCGCCATGTGGCTGCGCGACAGCGCCTTTCAGATGGCTCCGTACGTCGCGCTCATGGGCGAGGACCCGGGCCTGGCCCGCCTCATCCGCGGGGTCGTGCGCATGCAGGCCCGCCTCATCCGCGAGGACCCCTACGCCAACGCCTTCAACGCCCGGCCCACGGGACGCGCGGGCTTTGCCCTCGACCGCACGGACCGGCACAGCCCGTGGGTGTTCGAGCGCAAGTTCGAGCTGGACTCGCTGTGCGCGCCGATCCGGCTGTGGCACGCGTATCTCGGGCTGGCGCCCGAGCCCGACCTGGTGCGTCGGGAGCTCGCGCCGGCCGTCGAGGCGATCCTCGAAGTGCTCGAACGTGAGCAGGACCACGCGCGCTCGCCATACCGCTTCGCGCGCCCCCTCGTGGGCCCGCGCGACACGCTCGCCGACGCCGGTCGCGGCTCGCCGGTCGGCCGCACCGGCCTTGTCTGGTCGGGCTTTCGCCCGAGCGACGACGCGTGCGTCTACGGCTATCACGTGCCGTCCCAGGCGTTCGCCGCCGTGTCCCTCGACCAGGCTGCGGCCATCGTCCGGGAAGCGGGCGCCGAGGCGCTGGCGCTGCGGGCACAGGCGCTGGCAGCCGAGCTCAGGGCGGCGATCGCCCGCCACGCCGTGGTCGCCGTGCCCGGCCTGGGCACGGCGTACGCCTACGAGGTGGACGGCCTGGGCCACGCGCTCCTGGCAGACGACGCGAACATCCCCTCGCTCCTCTCCCTGCCATACCTGGGGGCGTGCGCGCCGGACGACCCGCTCTACCTGCGCACCCGGGCCCTCGTCCTGTCGAGCCGCAACCCGTACTTCTGGTCCGGCGCCGCCCTCCGGGGCGTCGGCAGCGCGCACACGCCGCCCGAGCACGTCTGGCCCCTCGCCATGCTGGTTCAGGCGACCACGGCGATGGACGAGAAGGAGGCGCGCGACCTGGTCGCGGCCGTGGCGGCCACCGACGCAGGTACGGGCTGTGTGCACGAGTCGGTGCACCGGGATGCGCCCGGGCGCTTCACCCGGCCCTGGTTCGCCTGGGGCGACGCCCTCCTGTGCGAGGTGCTGCTCACGCACCCACAGCTGTTCGCGGTCGCGGGGATCTCATAGCAGATTCGGCCCAGGTCGTATGTGGCGGGCGCCACAAGTGGGCTGGCGATGGTCGTCGTGTCCGCGTAGGCAGAGTATTGGCCCAAGCCGACGCCCGCTGCCAGGTTCGCCTGGAAGCGGGCGTTTCACGGCCATGGCGGGCGTGTGCAGGCCGTTAGGGCCACCGGCGAGTCCCTGACAGGGGCGGTGGTTGTGCCGGGGCCCGATGGTCCAGCCCCCAGCGAGCCATCCGCTTTGCTGCCAGAGAAGAGGCCGGGAGCACCGGCAGGGACGGTTGTGCCCCGGTCAGAGACGCAGGCGCCGGGGCCGTTCGTGGGCTCCGCCTTGCGACGCGGCCCAGGCGGCGGGAGGCCCCACTAGGCGACGGCCGCAAGCCGCGGCTCCGCCCCCCCCCCCCCCCCCCCCCGGCCCCCGGGGGGG
>JAKASY010000151.1:3682-5802 GCA_021817625.1 Bacillota bacterium
CCGGGAACAGGCGCCGGGGGCGGGGCCGCTTGGGGGCCCCCCGCTGGGGGGCACCCCAGGGCGCGGGGCCCACACCAGCCGAAGCTCAGACCCCCGCGGCCCCCCCCCCCCCCCCCCCCCATCTGGGCCGCTGGGAGTGCCATGAAGCGCCTGCTTGTGTGGGGAGCGCCTACTTGCGGGTGTAGGAGAAGATCGCGACAGCTTCGGTGGCCGACACTAGAGCGTTGGTGGCGCCGGTGACCGTGACGCCGGCGCCGTTTGGCGTCGCGCTCAGGAGCGCGACGGTGTCCTGCCCACCCCAGTCGATGTGGAAGCTGATCACGATCTTTCCGCCCCGCGTGTCGATATCGATGTAGACGTTGATCGGCGCGGCGGCTATGCCGCCGGCCGCGCCCGGCGCGAGGGCGAGGTCGACCGCCTGGGTGCACTGCCTGCCGGTGCAGACCGCGGGCGCAACCGCGCCGACGACCAGGCTCGAGGCGCTGCCCTGGCAGGCGAGGCTCAGGTCCTGGCCCTTGACGGCGCCCGAGCCGCAGGTGAGCGGCGTGGCGCCCTGACCGCGCGCCGGGTTGAATGTGATGCTCACCACGGCCGCGCCGGTGGTCGTCTGCCGGGCGTCGATCGCCGTGATCCCACCACCGGGATCCGCAGCGGACAGGGTTACACTCGGCGCGGTGCTGCCGCTGCCGCTGCCGACGGCGACCGTGGCCGACGCCGAGGAGCCGGAGGCGCGGGACACGCTCGTCGACAGGGCAGCGGCCGTGGTCGATGCCGCCGCGGCCACGACGGAGACAACGCAGCCCAGGCCAGCGCAGGCCGGGGCGGCGAGCGCGAGCGTGACGGCCGAGGCGCCGCTGCCGCTGCAGCGAAGCGTGAGGCCGGCGACGCTGGTGGTCGCACCGTTGCAGGCCAGGGCGGTGGAGGCGGGAGCGGCAGCGACCCGGTGGGAGGTAGCCGCCGAGGTGGCGATGGGGGACGAGACCATGAGGGTGACGCCGGCAACGACCGCAGCGAGGCCTCGGATCGACAAGCTATCCGCCTCCGTTGGTTCGCGAGTCACCCGCGCTCTGCGCCAGCAGGCGCGCGCGGGTGCCGGATCATTCGGACAATTATGTCCGGTTCCTTCGTCTCGCGCATCCGATGGGTCATCTCCCGCCTGGCCCGACCGGGTGCGCCGCCCACGCGCGGAAGATTGCGTGTGCACCAACGACCGTGGCGGCGAGCGAGAGGATCGCGGCGTTCGGGCACGTCGTCTTGACGGCGTGCCGGCTGGTCGGCGTCCTCGCGCGGGGTTCGGACCGCGGGCGAGCCGCAGCCCACCTTGTCGCGCGGTCCCGCGCGCGCCAGCTCCGCGTGCACACCCGCTCCGGCCCCCTGTTCGAGACCGTCCTCCCCATGGCGGGGGCCGGCCGCCGAGTGCCCAGCAAGCCGCGCAGAAGATCGACGGCCGACGCGCTGAAGGCAAGACGCTCACTCGCCGGCCCGCGTGCGGGAAGTCTGTCGCGGCCGTCGGGGTGGCGGCCCCCGAGGGTGGGGGAGAGGTGGCCCAACGCAAGCGCCGCCTGACCAAGCAGGAGAGCCCCCGCGACGGGGGCCCTCATGCGCCTGAGGCGGCTGGTCCGGCTTCCGTGCTCAGCCGTTCGCCGAATCGGTCGTGACGCCCACGAACGCGTTCGTGCTCAGGCCGCTCACCGTGACGGGGCCGGTGGTCCACACCCCGTTCGCGTCGCCGACGATCGTGTTGCCCTGAATGGCGATGGTGAGTGGGCTGGCCGTTGCCACGATGATCCCCGTGGTGGCCTTGTCCACGTGGGGCGCGAAGTCCATGTCGCCGTCGAGGTTGTTCAGGCTGATGGTGTTCCCCTTGATGACATTGCCGTTTAGGTCCTCGCCCGGCGAGTGGCCGTGAATCGTGACGCCCGCCAGGCCGTTGTCCGAGATGGTGTTGTAGGCCAGCGTGTTGTCGTAGACCGCTCCGCCGGGAGCGCCAGTGGCGAGGAGCGCGCCTGCGCCCTGTCCCTTCGTGCCGTTGTTGACCAGGATGTTGTGGGCGATCAGGTTGTCGTAGACCCCGCCCTTGTCGGGCGCCGTCTGGCCGCCGGCGAAGCCCGCGCCGCTGT
>JAKASY010000152.1 GCA_021817625.1 Bacillota bacterium
ACGATGTACCAGAACGTCGGATAGAAGAGCGGGATCCAGGGGAACTGGGCGAGGATCTCGGCCTGGAGCCTGTGATAGACCGGGATGGCCGTATTGAGGGGCAGGGCGAGCGACGCCTGCAGCTGCTTGTCGATCGTCGGGTTGCAGTAGTACTGCCAGTTGTTGCCCGCGGCGATCTCGCTGCACAGGAACTGCGAGGCGATGAGGTCGTAGGGGTCGGGGTAGTCGAGGCCGTAGATGCCCATGGTCATCGGGTACTGGCCGATGGTGCTCAGGAACTCGCCCGGCGCCATGAGCTTGATGTTCACCTTGAAGCCGACCTGCTCGAGGTCCTGCTGCACGACCTGCGCGACGTTGGGACCGGCGGTGTAGCCGTTCGTGGCGTCGGCGAAGGTGATCGTCGGCAGGCCCTTGCCGCCGGGGTGGCCGGCCTGCTTGAGCAGGGCGCGCGCCTTGGCCGGGTCGTAGGGCAGCGGCTTCACGCTCGGGTCGAAGCCGGGCATGCCGGGCGCCTCGATCTGGGTGAGGATCGAGCCCAGGCCGGAGATCGCCCGCAGCACCTGGGCGCGGTTCACCGCGTAGGCCGCCGCCTCGCGCACGAGGAGGTTCGTGAACGGCGCCTTCTTCATGTTCAGGGCGACGTAGTTGTCCTCGATCGACGTGAAATGATGGAAGTAGTTCTTGAAGCGCGGGTTGTTGTAGATCCCGAGGTAGATGTTCGTGGGCAGGTTGTCGAGCATCACGTCCGTGGTGCCGTTCTCGACGCGCAGCGCCTCCGTCGTGGTGCTCAGGCCGAGCGTCACGTCGATCTGGCCGACGTGCACCGACGAGGCGGTGTAGTAGTGCGGGTTCTTCACCATGACGATCTCACGGCCGGGGATGTAGGTCTGGATGATGTACGGGCCGTCGCCCACCGGGTGCAGGCCGAAGGTGGCGGAGTCCTTGGCGATGATCTTGGGCGGCACGGCCGCGGCGTTGGGGATGGCCATGATGTCGAGGAACGTGCGGTCGGGCGCGGTCAGGGTGACCTGCAGGGTGTAGGCGCCCAGCACCTTGATGCCGCTCACCGTCTTGGCCTTGCCCGCGCTATAGGCGCTTGCGCCCTTGATCACGGTGTAGAAGGCGAGGAGCAGCGACTTCGTGGCCGGGTTCAAGATGCGCTCGATGCCCAGCGCATAGTCGGCTGCGGTCACCGGCTCGCCGTCGCTGAACGTCATGCCCGGGCGCAGGTGGAAGGTGTAGACCGTGCCGCCGCTTGTGACCGTCGGCATGGCGGTGGCGCCCCAGGGCACGATCTTCAGCTGGTCGTTGAAGGTCAGCGGGGTGACGAACGTGGCGTGCAGATAGGACCACGACCACTGGTCGAAGCCCTTGGCCGGGTCGAGCGACGGCGGGTTGCCGTTCTCTACGGCGGTGACCACCGAGGCGGACGCGGCCGGGCGGTGCGCGGTCGCGGCCAAGGACCCCGGCGCCGCCAGCGCGAGGAGGACGGCGGTGGGCAGGGCAGCCTTGAGCGCGCGCGACAGGGGGCGACTCGAGTTCTTCATGGCCTGGCGCTCTCTCCCTCATGATGACTCCGCTGGCGAGGCAACCTTGACGGGATGCTAGATTGCCAATATCCTTATAAGCATACAAGTCTGACTTCGTCAAGATTGCGAGGCCTGGCAGTGGAGGACGTGACACAGCTTCTCGCCACCCTGGTCGCCACGCCTTCCGTCAACCCGTCGCTCGAGGAGGGCGCCTCGGGCGAGGCCGCGCTCGCCCGCCTGGGGGCGGAGTGGCTCGAGCGGGCGGGCCTCAAGTGCGAGCTGTCCGAGGTGCTGCCCGGCAGGCCCAACCTCATCGCGCGCCTCGAGGGCGCCCGCCCGGGCCCGACGCTCATGTGGAACGCCCACCTGGACACGGTGGGCGTTCACGGCATGGCGGGGCCGTTCGAGCCGCGCGTGGAGGGCGGTCGCATGCACGGCCGGGGCAGCGCCGACACCAAGGCGGGCCTCGCCGCCATGATGCACGCCGCCGCGCGCCTCGCGCGGCGGCCCGACTTCGCGGGCAGCCTCGTCCTGTGCGGCGTCGTGGACGAGGAGTACCTGTCGGCCGGCACCGAGGCAACGGCAGGGGCGATCGCGGCCGACGCGTGCGTCGTGGCCGAGGACACCGCCCTGGACCTCCTCACGGCGCACCAGGGCTTCGGCTGGTACCGCATCGAGACGATCGGCCGCGCCGCCCACGGCATGCACCCGGAGATCGGCGTCGACGCGATCGCGCACATGGGCGGGGTGCTCGCGGATCTCGCCCGCTTCGACCGCGAGGTGCTGGCCAAGGACGTCCACCCGCTCGCCGGCCGGGCGGTGTTCCACAACAGCACGATCGAGGGCGGCAGCGAGCTCGGCATCTACCCGGAGCGCGCGGTCCTGGGCATCGAGATCGGCTGCAACCCGGGCATGGCGATGGCCGAGCGGCGCGCCGAGATCGAGGCGCTGCTCGAGGCACGCCGCCAGGAGAACCCGGCATTTCGCGCGAACCTGCGCGTCGTCGTCGAGCGCGAGCCGTTCGAGGTCTCGCCGGACGAGCGCGTGGTCGCCTGCATGGAGGCGGCGATCGCGGCGGCCGGGCGCCGCCCGGCGCTGCGCGGCGAGAACGCCTGGATGGACGCCGCCCTCCTGCAGGCCGCCGGCATCCCGACCGTGGTGTTTGGCCCCGGCGGGGCGGGCCACCACACCGCCGAGGAGTGGGTGCGCCTCGACGAGGTGCAGGCCGCGGCGACGATCCTCGAGGCGGCGGCGCGCGCCTTCCTGGCGCCGGCCTGACCGGCCCGAGTTGCGACAGGCTCGACGCGGGGGTGAGGCGATGCTCGCCGTGACGCCCGGGGCGGCCCGGGCGCCGTCCGAGGATCTCGCGCCGCAGACGCCCGGCGCGCTGCGCCTGTGGCGTCGCCTGGCGCGCCAGCCCCTGGGCCTGGTCGGCCTGGCGCTGACGCTCATGTTCGTGTTCGTGGCCGTGTTCGCGCCCCTCCTGTCGCCGCACTCGCCCCTCTACCAGTTCCCGAACGGCCTCGAGGCGAACGGCATGCCGCTCGGGCCCAGCCGGACCTTTCCCCTGGGCACCGACGACCTCGGCCGCGACCTCCTGAGCCGCATCATCTGGGGGACGCGCAACACGCTCACCATCGCTCTCCTGGCGAACCTGGTGGCGACGGCCATCGGCACCGCCTTCGGCGGCCTGGCCGGCTACTTCGGCGGCTGGGTGGACGCCGTGCTCATGCGCCTCACGGAGATCCTCCTGGCCGTGCCGGCGGTGCTCCTGGCCGCCTTCCTGGCGATGGTCACGCGGCCGGCGCCGTGGAGCCTGATCGTGATCATCGGCTCGGTCAACTGGTTCTACCTGGCGCGGCTCGTGCGGGCCGAGGTGCTGGCGATCAAGACGCTCGAGTACGTGCAGGCCGCGAGGGCGGTCGGGGCGAGCGAGGGCCGCACGCTCTGGCGCCACGTCCTCGCCCAGGTGTGGGGGATGGTCGTGGTCTACATGACGCTGCAGTTCTCGACCACGACCATGTTCACCGCCGCCCTGTCGTTCGTGGGCATCGGCATCCAGCCGCCCACGCCGGACTGGGGCAATCTCATCGCCGAGGGCAGCCAGTACCTGACGAGCGCCCCCCGCCTGATGATCGTGCCCGGGGCCGTGCTCGGCCTATCCGTCCTCGGCTTCAACCTGCTCGGCGACGCCCTGCGCGACGCGACCGAGCGCTAGCGCCCAAGGGAAGGGAGGCGGGCGACCATGCTCTCGTTCATCGCGCGCCGGCTGGCCAGCGGCGTCCTGGTCATGTGGGGGATCGTCACGCTCGTCTTCCTCATCGGCTACGTCATGCCGATCAACCCCGCCCGCGTGATCGCCGGCCGAAACGCCCCCAACTGGGTCGTGGCCAGCATCCGGCGCGAGCTCGGCCTCGACCGGCCGCTGCCGGTGCAGTACGGCTCGTACCTCTGGCAGGTGTCGCACGGCGACCTCGGCCAGGATTACGCGACCAACCAGCCCGTGGCCCAGGCGCTCAGCCAGCGCATCCCGTTCACCGTCGAGCTCACGGCCCTGAGCGTCCTGGGCGAGCTCCTCATAGGCGTCACCCTGGGCATCATCGCGGCGGCGCGCAAGGCGACCGTGTGGGACGGCCTGGCGAGCGTCACGGCCACGCTGGGCCTCACCGTGCCGCCGTTCTGGCTGGGCCTCATCCTGCTCTACCTGTTGGCCTTCCGATTGCCCGTCTTTCCGCTCGGGGCGGTGAACCAGCCCGACTGGGTGGTCCTGCCCGCCTTCTCCCTGGCCTTCACCGGTGCCGGCTTTTACACGCGCATGGGGCGCTCGAGCGTGCTCTCCAGCCTCTCCGAGGACTACGTGCGCACCGCCCGGGCGAAGGGCCTGGACGAGCCGTCGATCCTCCTGCGCCACGTGCTCAGAAACGCCATGCGGCCGATCGTCACGATGGCCGGACTCGACTTCGCGACCCTCATGGGCGGCGTGCTCGTGACGGAGCAGGTGTTCGGCATCCCCGGCCTCGGCACGCTGGCCTGGAGCGCGATCCTGGCGAACGACCTGCCGATCCTCGAGGGGGTCGTGATCGTCGTGGGCGCGTTCGTCGTCGTGTCGACGATCGTGGTCGACATCGTCTACACCGCCCTCGACCCGCGCGTCCGCCTGGCCACCATGCAGTAGCGGCGGCCGCACCGCCCACCGTGCCCCCATGTCCACGCCGCCGAGGAGGCCTCCCATGCTCAACATCGACCAGATCCACTACGGCCGGGACGTCCTGCGCCGCCTGCGCGACTGGCTTGGGCCACGCACCCTCGTCGTCACCCAGCGCGAGGCGTGGGAGGCGGTCGAGGGCCGCCTCGGCCCGCTCCGCCCCGAGCGCGCCCTGAGCGTCACTTCGGTGGCGGAGGCGGATCTCGAGGCGCTTCGCGTGGAGGCCGAGGCGGCCGACGCGATCGTCGGCGTGGGCGGCGGCATGGCCGTGGACGCCGCCAAGTACCTGTCGTGGCGCACCGGTCGCCCGCTCTACCTCGTGCCGACGATCATCTCCACCGACGCGTTCGCCACGGAGGCGGCGGGCGTGCGCCTGGACGGGGCGCGCGTGCGCTACGTGGGCCACGCCCACGCGCGCGAGGTGGTCGTGGACTTCGACCTCCTGCGCGAGTCGCCGCACCTGCTCACGCGCGCCGGCGTGGGCGACATCCTCTCCTGCCACACAGGCACGCGCGACTGGGAGATCGCGGTCGAGGACGGGCGCTCGGAGTACCCGTTCGATGCCCTCGCGGTGCGCCGGGCACGCGGCCTGGTACGCCGCCTCGACGCCTACGCGGACGAGGTGCGCGCGCTCACGGACGTCGGCCTCAAGGCGCTTTTCGACTGCAACGTCGAGGTGGTCGAGATCTGCCAGCCCCTCGGCCACTTCCGGGCGGAGGAGGGGTCCGAGCACTTCTTCTTCTACGCCGTCGAGCACCTCACGCGCCGCCCGTACGTCCACGGGCAGATCGTCGGCCTGGGCCTTCACCTCATGACGCGCCTGCAGGGGAACGAGCCCGAGGCGATGGACGACCTCCTCTCCCGCCTGGGCGTCGACTTCCTGCCGCAGGCGTACGGGCTCGGGCTCGGGACCGTGAAAGAAGCGCTCACCGGCCTCACGGCCTTCTGCCGGGACGAGGGCCTGTGGTACTCGGTCATCGACCGGGGCGTGCCCGAGGCGTTCGTGACGGAGGCGCTCGAAGGACTTTCCCGCTAAGGGGCCGCGGCCAGCCGAGCGGTCGGAG
>JAKASY010000153.1 GCA_021817625.1 Bacillota bacterium
CCCCGCCGCTCGCCGCGATCCCCAGCCCGCTGGTCACCGCGCCCCTCGTACAGTGACCCGGAGCGATCGTCACGGCGACCCCGAGCGCGATCCCCGTCTCGAGCCCCACGCCGAACAGGAGGTCCACGACGTGCGTGGGCACGTGATCCATGCGGTGGGTGGCGAGGGCCATGAACGGGCCGTTGATCGTGAGCGCGAACGCCAGCGTGACGCCGGTGGTCAGGAGCAGGAGCTCGCGCCGCGCCGGGCCGCCGGCGGTGGCGTGGGCGAGGCGCGCCGGCGTGATCGCTGGGCGCGCTGCGGCCGAGAGCCGCCGCGGCTCGCGCAGGCCGACGAGGCGTGCGGCGCCGACGAGGAAGTAGGCCGCGGACGTGGCGCCAAGGTAGGCCGTCGGCGCGAGGCGCGGGAGGAAGAAGAGGCCGCCCACGAGCGGGCCCGCCACGAGCGAGGCCGCGCTCCAGAGCTGGTAGCGCGAGAACGCGCGCGCGCGCGCCGCCGCCGGCACCGAGTCGGAGACGACGGTGATGAACGCCGTGCCCTGGAGGCCGAAGAGGGCGTTGCCGGCCACGTAGAACGCGGCGAGACCGAGCCAGCTCCCCGTCGACAGGGCCATGCCCGCCCACGTGGCGCCCAGCGCGAGGCCACACACGCCGATCACGCGCCGCACGCCGAAGCGGTCGGCGAGGCGGCCGCCCAGGTACTGCGGCAGGGCCGTGGCCAGGTTCACGGCGGCGAACGTGGCGGCGATCGCGCCCGACGAGGCGCCCGCCTTGCCCAAGAGCAGCGGCACGACGGGCGACCAGGCGAGCAGCCAGAAGGAGGCGAACGCGGCCGTCACGCCGATCAGGGTGACGTTTCGGGCGAGAGCCGGCGCCGGCGCGTCCGAGCCGGCGACACCTTGGCCCGGGGTCACCATCGGATCCGCCCGACGGTCGGCGCGATGCTCGTCATATGCACCTCGATTGGCCTCTATGGCGGATCGGCGAAGCGTCGCGGGCGCGGGGCGGCGTGCCTATTCGCGTTGCGCGCGGGCCTGTCCTTGTGGTGATGGCGAAGTCGGCACAGGCAGATCGCGGCAGGGCCTGGCGACATCGACACGAACTTGTGTGCGGTACGCGCGAAGGGGGCGGGCTGCGATGCGCGAGGTCCAGCTGTCACGGGCGGAGCTCGCCCGCCGCCTGGTGTCGTGGGTTGGGCTCACGCGGCTCGTGCCCTCGCCCGTCGCCGCCACGGTGCGGCGGCTGGGCGTCGTGCAGCTCGACCCCATGCAGGTCGTGGCCCCGGCCCACCTGTGGACGCTGTCCCTGCGTCGGGGGCCGACGCGGCTCGAGGCGCTCGATCGCGCGCTGCGCCGGGGCGAGCTCGTCGAGGCGTTCTGCGGGGCGCGCTCGCTCGTGCACGTCGACGACGCGCCAGCGCTGGTGGCCGGCTGGCGGCGCCGGCGGGTGCACGGTCATGGGCGCGGCCCCGAGGTCGACGCGGCGCTTGTGGCGGTCCTGCGCCACGCCGAGGACGGCGAGGCGTTCACCGCGCGCTCTCTGGACCTGGGCGAGCGGGTGACCGGCTTTTGGGACCCGGAGGGCGTGCGGAGCACCAAGGCCACGAGCGTGGCTGTCGACATTCTCTGGGCCGAGGGTCGGCTGGCTGTCGTCGGACGCAAGGGCGGCCAGAAGCTCTACCGCCTCATGGCCGGCCATCTGCCGCACGTCGACCGCCTGGTGGCCACGCTGCCACACGAGGAGGCCGAGGCGCTGGCCGTGCGCCACAGCCTGCGCGTCTGGGGTGTGCTCTGGTCGCCCGGGGCGCTCGCCTTCGGCGCGCTCGAGGGCGGACCGGCGCGCAGGCGCTGGCTGGAGCGGGCGCAGGCCGAGGGCTGGGCGGCGCCCGTGCGCCTGGCCGAGGGGCCCGCCCGGCGGCTTTGGGCGACGCCGGACCTTCTTGCGCTGACGCCCGCGCGGACGGGCCGCGCGGCGCTCCTCGCGCCGCTCGACAACCTCCTGTGGCAGCGCGAGCGGCTCGAGGCGCTGTTCGGCTTTCGCTACCGGTGGGAGGCGTACGTTCCGGCCGAGAGGCGCACGGCGAGCGCCTACAACATGCCGGTCCTCACGGGGGCACGATTCTGGGGCGAGGCGGACGCGCGCTGGCGCGACGAGCGCCTGGAGGTGGGCCTCCGGGCCGCGTCGGACCGGGCGCATGCGGTGCCCGCGTCCGTGTCCCGGGCGGTGGCATCGGCCGAGCGCCTGGCCCAGGCCCTGCGCGTGCCGGCGGCGAAGAGACGGCGCGGCGGCTGAGATGCCGCGAGGAAGGGGGCGCGAGATGTCCATGCTGCGCATCGACCTTAGCGGCCACACCGCGCTTGTCACGGGCGCGGGCGGGCAGCTCGGCCGGGTGATGGTGCGGGTGCTGGCCGGCTGCGGCGCAGACGTCGCGGTGCACTACCATCGGCGGCGGGAGGTGGCCGAAGGGCTCGTGGCCGAAGCGGCCGGCCTCGGCGTGCACGCTGCCCTGGTCCAGGCGGACGTGACCGACGCCGCGTCCGTCGAGGCGATGCGCGCGGAGGTCGCGCGCACGCTCGGCGTCGTGGACATCGTCGTGGCGAACGCCGTGGCCCAGATCGACCCGTGGGCGACGGTGCTCGAGGAGGAGCCGGGCGACTACATGTCCCAGTTCACGACGTGCGTCATGCAGTCGGTGCTCCTGGCGAAGGCCTTCGTGCCGGCCATGCAGGAGAGGCGATGGGGCCGCTACGTGGCGGTCAATACGGAGTGCGCGATGGAGGCCGCGTCGTCGTCGTCCGCCTACGTGGCGGGAAAGCGCGGCCTCGACGGCGTGATGCGCGTGCTCGCGCGCGAGGTCGGGCCCTACGGCATCACCGTCAACCAGGTGGCACCGGGCGATACGGTGAGCGATCGCGACCGCGAGGGCGCGCCCCCGCCTGGGCCGGAATACATGCGCGCGCTGCCGCTCGGCCGCCGCGGCACGGACCTCGAGGTGGCGCAGGTCGTCGCCTTTCTCGCCTCCGACCTGGCGTCGTTCGTGACGGGCGCGTTCGTGCCGGTCTGCGGCGGCCGCGTCATGCCCGCCATCTGACCGCGGACGGGCCGCGACGCCACGGGACGCTCGCCGACGATCCGCAGCGCACGGCATGTCGGCTCAGAGCGCAACGTCGGAGCCCGCAGCGTGGCGCCGGCCCTGCCGTGACGGTGGCGCGTCAGGCGTCCGCAGGGCGAGCGGCGACGCGAGCGCCTGTTCGAAGCTCCGGGCGTCCGTGGGCCTGCCCACAAGGTAGCCCTGCACGACGTCGCAGCCCAAGGTGCGCAGGGCGGCGAGCTGCTCCTCGGTCTCGACGCCCTCCGCCACGATCTCGAGGCGCAGGGAGCGGCCAAGGCGCATCAGGGTTTCGACCACGCTCTTGGCCTCCGGCGAGGCGTCGAGCTGCGAGATGAACGAGCGGTCGATCTTGAGGACGTCGACGGGAAAGCGGCGCAGGTAGCTGAGCGAGGAGTAGCCCGTGCCGAAGTCGTCGATGGCGATGCGCACGCCAAGCCTCCGGAGATCCACCAGGCGGCCGAGGGCGGAGTCGGCGTCGCGCATGAGCGCGCTCTCCGTGATCTCGAGCGTGAGGCGCCCGGGCTCGAGGCCGCTGCGGGCGAGGGCGTCCTCCACGTCGAGGACGATGTCGTCGCAGTCGAGCTGGCGCGCGGACACGTTCACCGACACCGACAGGGCGCTCGTCCCGCCTTGCCAGTGCGCGGCGCGGCTGCAGGCGTCGCGCAGGGCCCAGCGCCCGATCTGGCCGATGAGGCCCGTTTCCTCCGCGATGGGGATGAAGCGGGACGGCGGCACCATGTCGCCGTCCGGCCGCCGCCAGCGGCAGAGCGCCTCGGCGCCGACGATCGAGCCGTCCGACAGGCGGGAGAGGGGCTGGAAGAACAGCTCGAGGTCGCCGCGCCGCACCGCCTGTCGGAGCGCCATCTCCATATCCAGGCGGCTCGTGACCGCGGACACCATCGGCGGCTCGAACACCACGCACCGATCCCGGCCGTCGGCCTTGGCGCGGTACATGGCGATCTCGGCGTCGCGGATGAGCTCTTCCGCCGACGCCTGGCGGCCGACCGCGAGGCCGATGCTCGCGGTCACGCTGAAGCGGCGGCCGGCGACGCGGAAGGGCCTTCTCAGGACGTCGAGCACGCGCTCCGCGGCCTCATCCGGCGTCCCGGCCAGGCCCGACGCGTCGATGAGGAGCGTGAACTCGTCGCCGCCCAGGCGTCCGACGGTGTCCTGCTCGCGCGCCACGTACCTGAGCCGGCGCGCGACGCCGAGAAGGAGCTCGTCGCCGGCGGCGTGGCCGAGGCTGTCGTTGATCTGCTTGAAGCCGTCGATGTCGATCAGCATGACGGCGGGCGCCGAGGCGCCGGAGCGCGCGGCCGCCAGGAGCTGGCTCGCGCGGTCGAGGACGAGCACGCGGTTCGGCAGGCCGGTCAGGGCGTCGTACACCGCCTGGTGGCGCAACTGCAGCTCGAACGCCTCGCGCTCGGTGACGTCGTGCAACGTGACCACGACGCCGGCCACCGCGGGGTCGTGGCGGAGATTGCGGGCAGTGATCTCGAAGCGGTGGGTGCAGCCGGCACCGTCCAGGCACGAGGCGGCGGCACGCACGACCTCGCCGGGCAGCGCGGCGGAGCGGCTGAGCAGGAGGCGGACCGCCTCCAAGTCCGACGCCAGGACGATGTCCCAGAACGGCCGTCCCACGAGGCCATCCGGCGCGAGGCCGAGGAGCGCGGCCATGGAGGCGCTCTGGTACGCGATGAGGCCGTCGTCTCCGAGCAAGAGCACATGGTCGCTCTGGTTCTCCACCAGGGCCCGGAAGCGACGCTCGCTGGCCGCGACGGCCCGGTCGGCGCGCTCCTTGTCGGCGAACATCCACAGCAGGCGCAGCATGACGAGACCGGTGAGAGCCGCTGTGGAGCCCAGGGCCAGCAGCGGCCGGAGCGGCTCTTGAAGGAGAGCGGCGCCCAGAAGCCACGCGGCCGGGCCGATCGCCAGCGCGCCGCCCACGCCGATCGCACGGGCGAGCCCGAAGCGCATGCCGCGGGCCTCGCCGGGCTCGGTGATCCAGCGCATCGAGGGATGAAGGGCGGCGAGGCCACACAAGGCCGCCGAGCAAAGCCAGCCGGCATCCACCAGGGTGAGGTGCCCGCCCGCGCCGGGTAGGACGGCGAGCGAAACGTCGGAGGCCACGGTGGCGCACACGGCGGCGACGAGCAGCCAGAGCGCGGTTACGCTGCGGGCCTTGATGCTGACGAGATGCAGGACGATGAGCAGGATGACGAGGTCCAGGAGGGGGTAGACGAAGTCCACGTAACGAGCAAAGTCCCCGGGTGGCGCGACGCGCATCGCGGGCTGGAGGGCGAACTGCCACAGCACCACGCCGGCCGCGACGACAAGCATGGCGGTGTCGAGGGGCGCGCCCCGGTCGTCGACGGGCCGCATCGCGAAGGCCGCGCAAGCGATCGCCGCCACGACAGCGCTGTACGCGGCCAGGGACAGGGCGCCGGAGAGCGCGAGGAGCGCAGCCGGGCTGGCCAAGCCGGCGGCGACCGGCTGGCTCGCGATGTCACCCGTGGTGAAGGCCAGGAAGGCTCCGGCCAGAAGCCACCACAGGCCGGACGTGCGCGGCCTGTAGGCGCGCACGGCGAGGAGGATGGCGGCCACGGCCGCGAGGCCCTCGAGGTCGAGGGCCACGTCGGCCGCGCCGGCGATCG
>JAKASY010000154.1 GCA_021817625.1 Bacillota bacterium
GAGCGAGCAGACGCCCGTCGCCCTCCTGCGCCAGGTCGGCACGATGGCGGCGACCCTCGGCAGGGCAGGGGCGGCCGCTGTCGAACCGGGGCCAAGCTGAGCCCGAGGAGGTCGTCCGTGCGCATCTCGCCGCTTGCCCTGGCCGCCGCGGCCGTGACCCTGCTCACCGGCTGCGCGGCCGCCGCGCCGCGCCCTCTCGCGTCGTCCCGCCCGGGCGGCGCGCGCCCCGCCGCCAGCGTCGCGGGCTGCACGGTGCCGCACCTGGAGAACCAGGCCCACACGCCGCGCGCCACCTCCGACGCCTGGCTGGCGCACGGCGTGAGCGGCACGGTGCTCGACGTCGCGGGCGGCATCGTCGCCGTGCAGACGAAGAACATGACGATCGCCACGGTGTACGTGCCCGGCGGCAAGGTCGCGGCCCAGCCCGGCCAGAGCGTGAGCGTGGCCGGCAGCCTGCGCCACGGCCTGATCTGGGCGACAAGCGTGCGCGTGACCGGCGGCGCGCCCTGGTCCAAGCCGACGACGGCGGCGCAGCCCACCGGCCAGATCCGGCACGTGATCTTCGTCATCCAGGAGAACCACTCGTTCGACAACTACTTCGGCACCTACCCGGGCGTCGACGGCCTGAGCGCGTCGATCAAGCTGCCCGCGACGCGCGGCGGCCCGCCGACCGTGGCGCCCTACCACCTCACCGCGCCGCTCCCGCACGACCTCAACCACGACTGGATCCCCGCCCACCGCGCCTACGACGGCGGCAAGATGGACGGCTTCGTGTGGGCCGACCAGTACAAGGACGTCATGGGCTACTACACGGCCCAGGACATTCCGAACTACTGGGACTACGCCCAGCACTTCACGCTCGACGACATGTTCTTCAGCTCGCTCATGGGCCCGTCGCTCCCGAACCACCTGTACACGGTGGCCGGCAGCGCGGGCGGCTGGATCTGGAACATGTGGGCGCCCCCTGCGCCATGCGGCTGGCAGTTCCCGACGCTCGCGGGCCAGCTAGAGCAGAAGGGCGTGAGCTGGAAGGACTACAACGGCTATAACCCCCAGGCCTTCTGGCTCTGGAACCCGCTGCCGGGGTTCGCGGCGTTCAAGCAGAGCGCGGTGCTGAGAAGCCACCTCGTGTGGAACACGCAGTTCTTCAAGGACCTGCGCTACGGCACCCTGCCCACGTTCTCGTGGATCACGCCGGACATGCTCGACAGCGAGCACCCGCCCACCGACTACCCCCTGGGCATGTGGTACGTCACGGACCTGATCAACGCGGTGGGCCAAAGCGCCTACTGGAACGACACGCTGATCGTCGTCACCTGGGACGAGTACGGCGGCTTCTACGACAACGTGGCGCCGCCCCAGGTGGACCGCTACGGCTTCGGCTTTCGCGTGCCGGCGCTCGAGATCTCGCCCTACCAGAGCGCCGGCAAGGTAAATGCCACCGTGTTCGGCTTCAGCTCGGTCATCAAGTACGAGGAAGGGCTCCAGCACCTGCCGCCGCTCACGACGCGCGTGGCGAAGGCGAACAGCCTCGCGTCCTCGCTCGACCTCGCGCAGAAGCCCCTGCCGCCGCTTCTGATCACCGCGCCGGTGCCGACGTCGGCTGTGCCGCGACCCGCCCTGCCGTAGCCCGCGCCCGGCCCCGCGCGCGCCGCGCCGCCTGCCGTGCCGGGAGCGATAGAGCGCGCAGGGCGCGGGCGACGAACGCGCCGTGCGCCCTGCGCATGGCGGCGAGCCGCCCGGCCTCGAGGTGTCCCAGCCGGACATCCGGCGGGCGCGCCTCAGGGCCGCCCACAGGTCCCAGAGGGGAAGGTCCGACAGGTCGACGCCCGGCATGCGGTCGACGGACGCCTGCGTGAAGCGCCGCGCCGCATCCGTGCCGAGTTGCATGGCGAGCTCGAGGCGGCCGTTGGCCAGGTCGACCAAGGGGTCGCCCCAGCACGGGTCCTCAAAGTCCACGACGGCTGCCAGCGCGCCGTCGCGCCACAGAACGTTCCCTGGCCAAAAGTCGCCGCGCAGAAGCGTCGGAGGGTTCGGCCGGGAGGGCGGCCAGCGCGGCTCGAGCGCCCGCCGGATCCGCGTCTCGCCGAGATGCTCGTCGGGCAGGGCGGGCTCCTGCGCAAGGCGCACCGCGCACTCCGCCGCCGGGTCCGGTAAGCCACTCAACTGGGTGGCCTCAGCGCCGGCCTGGTGGATCCTCGCCAGCGCCCCCGCCGGCTCCCGCGTATAGACCTCGGGGTCGTCGGGATGCTCGGCGCGCCCCTTCCGTCCATGAACGCCTCCACGAGATATGGGCCGGGCAGGAGCCCCGACGACACGTCCGCGGCGTACGGCGCGTCGGCACGGGCAGGCCGGCCGCCTTGAGGACGCGCAGCACCTCGAACTCGCGACGCGCAGCGCGCGACGCGCCGCCGACCTCGGAGTCGCCGTACTGGCGTACGACGACGGTCATAGAACCTGTCGGCAGCAAGAGCTCGAGCGCGGTGACCCGGGCCGAGACGCCGCCCACGAGCGCACGGGCGCGCACGAGTCCCGCCTGAGGATCGACGCGGCGCGCCACGAGCGCGAACGGGGCCCGCCCACCCAGGCCCGTCAAGAGCCCCTTCGCCCCGACGGACGCATCCCCCCGACCGGCGCTGCCAGCCGCTGTGCCGCACCCTCGCTCACGCGGCGATGAGATCGAACAGGAGGCGTGTGAGGGCGATCGGCGCCGGCATCGCGCCCTTCATGTCGAGGTCGGCCTGGAGCAGGAGCGCCGGCGCGGACGAGGGGTCGGGCCGGCCCCGCATCGTGGCGCTCAGGAAGGCCCGTGCCTGCCACGGCTGCAGGCCGAGCGCGGCGGCGAGGGCGGCGCCGTCCGGACGCTCGCCCGCGGCCCGGCACGCCTCGACGTAGGCGCGCGCCTGCGCGAGAAGCCTGGCCTGGCGCGCAAGCCAGCCGGCCACACCGAACGGCGTCTCCCCCGCCTCGAGCGCGGCCGTCGCCGCGCGCAGGGCGGTGGGCAGATCGGCGCTCAGGTAGGCCTCGCCCACCGGGTACACGCGGGCCGCGCTCGCGGCGGGCGTCAGGCGCTCGATGTCCGCCCGCTCCAGGGCGGCGCCCTCGGGCAGGATGTCGCGGTACTTGCGCACCTCGCCAAGGGCCAAGAGGAGGCTTTCGCCCGTGCGCTCGAACAGGTAGGCGCTCGCGCCGCTCCCCCAGGCGATGCCCTCCCCCTCGCCCATGCGGGCGAGGAGCGCCTGGGCCGCGCGCCGGTCGGGAACGACCGCGCGCACCGCCCAGGCTCCCTTGCGCAGCCGCTCGAGGCTCGCGCCGGCACGGCCGCGCACCGGCCCCTCCCGAACGAACAGGGTGACGCCGGGCGCCGGCGTGGAGAGCGCCCGCGCGAGAGCCTCGGCCACGGCCGGCGCCGGCTCTCCCTCGGTCTCCGCAACGACCAGGCGCCGCCCGCTCAGGCTCAGGCTGCGGGCCTGGGTAGCGGCGTCGGCCCACGCCGGCGCGCCCGAGAGGCGCACGACCTCGAGCGCGTCACCCGCGATCTGGCGCAGGCGCGCGCGCACGCGCTCGAGCAGGTGGCGGGCCAGGGCGTCGGCCTCCATGGGGCCGTACACGTAGTAGGCCGGCTGGAGCGGCGCCTGCGCGAGCCCTGCGCAGTCCGCCGCAGCTTCGGCGCCGGCGCTAGCCCTGGGCACGGGCAGCGGCGGCGGGTTGCTGCGCCACCAGGTTCAGCATGCGGCCCGGCACGTACACCACGCGCATGGGCGCCGCGCCGCCGAGCGCCTCGGCCACGCGCTCGCGCGCCACGGCGAGGGCAACGACGTCATCCTCCGGCATGTCGGCTGGCACGGTCAGGCGGTCGCGCAGCCGTCCGTTGACCTGCACGGGCAGCTCGACCTCCGACACGGCAAGGTAGCGCTCGTCCGCCACGGGCCAGCGCGCGCGCCAGATGCCGTCCGCATGCCCGAGGCGCTCCCACATCTCGTCGGCGATCGCCGGCGCGAACGGCCATAGGAGAAGGCAGAGCGTCTCGAGCTCCACCTGGCGCACGTCCTCCCGGCGCTCGCCAAGGGCGTTCAGGTACTCCATGAGCGCTGCCACGGCCGTGTTGTAGTGGAGCGACTCGACGTCGGCCGTCACCTTGGCGATCGTGCGGTGGCGCAGCCGCTCCGCCGCCTCGCCCGGCGCCGCGCACGACGGCCCGCGCGCCAGGGCGTCGTCCACCAGGTCCCACAGGCGGTAGAGGAAGCGCGACACTCCCTGGATGCCCTTGTCGCTGAAGTCGCCGCCCTCCTGGAACGGGCCCATGAACATCAGGTAGGTGCGCACGGTGTCGGCGCCGTAGCGGTCGAAGAAGGCGTCGGGGTTGATCACGTTGCCGCGCGACTTGGACATCTTCGCGCCGTTGCGCACGATGACGCCGTGCGCCCGGAACACCTTGAACGGCTCGTCGAACGGGATGAAGCCCATGTCGTGCAGGGCCATGCACACGAAGCGCGTGTACATGAGGTGCAGGACGGCGTGCTCCTTGCCGCCGATGTAGCGGTCGACGGGAAGCCACTTGGCGGTCCGGGCGGGGTCGATCGCCCGGTCCGGGAAGTCCGTCGACGGGTAGCGCAGGAAGTACCACGCGGAGTCGAGGAAGTTGTCCGAGACGTCCGTCTCCCGCCGCGCGGGGCCGCCGCACGTCGGGCAGGTGGTGTTGACGAAGCTTGGCACGGCAGCGAGCGGGGACTGCCCCGTGCCGAGCGGCCGAAACTCCTCCACGTCGGGCAGCACGACCGGCAGCTCGGACTCGGGCACGGGCTGCCAGCCGCAGCCCTCGCAGTGCACCATCGGGATGGGCGGTCCCCAGTAGCGCTGGCGCGAGATGAGCCAGTCGCGCAGCCGGTAGGTGACCCGGCGCCGACCATAGCCCTCGCGCTCGGCCCAGGCGATCGCCGCCTCCCGCGCCGCCTCGCTCCCCAGGCCGGTGAGAAATCCCGAGTCGACCATGACGCCCTCGCCCGGGTATGCGTCCTCGAGCGCCTCAGCGCCGCCCGCCGGCGGGCGCACGACCACCGGCACCGGCAGGCCGTGCTCGCGCGCGAACGCGAAGTCGCGCTCGTCGTGCGCGGGCACGGCCATGATCGCGCCCGTGCCGTAGCCGGCGAGGACGTAGTCGGCCAGCCAGATCGGGATCTCCTCGCCCGTCGCGAGGTTTCGCGCGCGGGCGCCCGTGTCGACGCCGGTCTTGTCCCGCGCCTCTGCATCGCGGCCCGCGTCGCGCCGGGCGGAGGCGCCGCGCACGTACGCCTCCACCTCGGCGCGCCGCTCGGGCGCCGCGATCACGAGCGCCAGCGGGTGCTCCGGCGCCAGCACCATGAACGAGGCCCCGAACACCGTGTCGGGACGGGTCGTGAAGAAGGCGATCTCGCGCGCGCTCCCAACCACCGGGAAGGCCATCTCGAGGCCCTCGCTGCGGCCGATCCAGTTGCGCTGCGCGGTCTTGATCACCTCCGACCAGTCGAGCTCGTCCAGGTGGTCGAGGAGGCGGTCGGCGTACTCCGTGATCTTGAGGAACCACTGCTCGAGCTGACGTGTCGTCACCTCGGTGCCGCAGCGCTCGCACGCGCCCGCGATCACCTGCTCGTTGGCGAGCACCGTGAGGCACGACGGGCACCAGTTCACCGGCGCGAGCCGCTTCTCGGCGAGGCCGTGCTTGAACATCTGGATGAAGATCCACTGCGTGAACTTGTAGTACTCGGGCTGCGTCGA
>JAKASY010000155.1 GCA_021817625.1 Bacillota bacterium
CGGGGCGAGATGGTCCTCTACCTGAGCATCGGCGCCCTCCTGTGGGGCTTCCTCTCCCTGCTGTTCCAGGAGGTGGCGAACGCCGTCTCGGTCGAGCGCTGGGAGGGCACGATCGAGTACTCGTTCATGGCGCCGGTCCACCGCCTCACCTATCTCGGCGGCACCGTCGGGTACGCGGTCATCTACGGCCTCGTGCGCACACTCGTCGCCCTCGTCGCGGTCGCCCTGTTCTTCCATCTGCGGGCGCCGGGCGCCGACCTCTGGGGCGCCGCGCTCGTGATCGTCGCCTCGAGCCTGCCGTTCGTCGGCCTGGGCCTCGTGGCCGCCGTGCTGCCCCTCCTGTCGACCGAGCGCGGCGCTCAGGCCACCCAGGTCATCCAGGGCATCATCCTGCTGGTCTCCGGCGTCTACTACCCGATCACGGTCCTGCCCGGGTGGCTGCAGTGGCTGGGGCGCCTGTCGCCCGCCACGTACACGCTGGAGGCCGAGCGCAGCGCCATCCTGCAGGGCGCCGGCTGGGCGGTGCTCGGGCCGGACGTCCTGCGCCTCGTCGCGGCGGGCCTGGTGCTCGTGCCCGTGGGGCTGCTGGTGTTCCACTGGGGAGAGCGCGTGGCGCTGCGCACGGGCCGGCTCAAGCGCAACGGCTAGGGCCTGGCTGGCACGGCCAGGATGGCGGCCTCGCGCGGCGTAAGCGTGAGCTCCACGCCGAGCCAGTCGCCGCCGCCCAGGAGCACGGCCCGGACCGGGTCGGGCCCGGGGCGTCCGGGCGTCAGGTCGTCGACGAGCAGGAGCCCGCCCGCGCGCAGAAGCGGCCGCGCCGCGGCGAACGTCGCCACGGCGTCCTGCTTGGAGCCGCCGTCGAGGAACACGAGGTCGAAGGGGGCGAGAGGCGGCAGCGCCGCCCGCCAGTCGCCCGACACGACGCGCACGCTGGGATAGGGCAGGAAGCGCCGGCGCGCGGCCGCGGCGCGCTCCTCGTCGAGCTCGACCGTGACCAGGCGGCCGCGCGGGCCAAGGCCGCTCATGAGCCATGTCGTGCCCACGCCGAACCCCGTGCCCGCCTCGGCGATCCGTCCGCCCGGCCGACTCGAAGCCAGGGCGCGCAGGAGGCGGCCGACGGCGGCGGCCGACGACCGCTCGAAGCCGGCCGCCGCCGCAGCGCGCCGGGCCTCGGCGGCGAGGCGCTCGGCCCCATCCAGGGTCAGGCCCACGGGGAGCGCGGGTTCGACATCGCGTGCACCGGATGTCAAATTTCCTTTGCTGGGTGTAGAGGGAAATTCTACTTGGGCAGCGAATCCGCCGCAACCGATCGCCAGGAGGTGCCTCGTTGCGGATGTTGCGGACGTCCCTCGCGCCCCTGCTCGCGGGCCTCATCGCTCTTTCGGTCGCCTGTAGCGCCCTGCCGTCGCCGCTAGGCGCGGCCCGGGTTCCGGCCTCGCGCGAGGCGGCCGTGCGCGTGCGTCTCATGCGGGACATCCGCAGCCTCGGCCGCCGCATGCACGCGGACCTCGCGCGCGCCCTGCGCGACTACGACCGGCTCCCCGGCAACCTGGCGGGCGTGCGCAGTGGCGGTCTCAGCGCCCGCGAGCGCAGCGCCGGTCGCGCCAGCACGGACGCGGTCGGCCCTATGCACGACCTGATCGACGCGGCCCGCGCCCTGCGGGCCATCGACGCCGAGGTGCGGCTCCTCGCCCGGGCCCACGCGGGCGTTGCCGGCCTCGGACCGGTCGCGGGCGGGCTGCGCGCCGACCTCCTGGCCCTCGAGCGGCTCAGCGTGCTCGTCGGTGCCAGCACGGGCACGCTGGGCGCCATGGCCCACTTTGCCCGCCTCGTCGAGGAGAACCGGCTGGCGCTCCTCATGGGACGGCGCCCGGCGCCGTCCGTGCTGCGCGGCATGGCGCACTGGCTCGCCCTGGCGAGGCGCGACGCGTCGGAGATGAATGGCGTCTCCGACCCGTTTCTCTCCGCCTTGCGGTCGTATGTCGCCCTCGGGGAGGACGGCTACGCGAAGCTCCAGGCGGGCGGCATGTCGCCGCTTCAGGCCGTGTCCTTCGAGAGCCGGGGGCGCGGCCTGAAGGGCACCCTCGGGGCCTCCCTCCCCACGTTCCAGGCACGTGTGGCGGCGGGCATGCGGAGGGCCGACCGGGCGGCGCTCGTCCTGGCGCTGCGCGTCGAGAGGGGTAGCGCCACGCGCCTTCACGCCCACGGCGCCGTGGGCGGCCAAGGGGCGCGCAAGCGCAGGGCGCGGGCGCGGTCCGGTGCCGCCTAGGCGGTGGGGCCGTCGGCCACGGCCGGAAGCCCGAGCGACCGTAGGCGGGCGTTCACGTCCGCCAACGAGGTGGCCAGCAGGTCATCCAGGCGGCCGATCTCGCGCTCGGCCTCTGCCTTGAGCGCCTCGAGCACGTCGCGCGCCTGCCGCGTCGGGCGCGCGGGTGCGGTCGCCGCCGCGTTGGCCAGGCTCGCGAGCTTGTTGTTCAGCCGGATGGGGTAGTTCAAGGGATCCTCGTGCGCCTTGATGCGCGGCTGAATGAGCGCCTCCTCGATGGGCTCCAGGGCGTCGAGCAGCGAGGCGATCGCCTGGAGCGCGTCCTCGCTGCCCTGCGCCGCCTGGGCCCGCGCCTGCCACGCCTTGAGGTCCGTGCGCACCCGGCGCAGGCGCGCCACGGCTCGGTGCACGCGGCTCACCTCGTCGCGGACGGCGAGAAGGAACGCCGTCTGCTCGGTGAGGTCGTCGTCGCTCACGCCCAGGCGCGCGTCGGCGGCAAGCTCGAACGCGGCCTCGGCGCTCTCGTCCCCGACCGTGAGGCGCACCCGGTAGGCGCCGGGGGCGACGACCGGCCCGAGGAGGTTTCCGGCCCACAGAACGACGCCCTCGAGGCCGGCGGCGCCCGCGTGCCGGCAGTCCCAGACGAAGCGGTTGAGGCCGGCCTTGGCGCTCACCACGGGCGGGCGCTCGGTGCCGTCCTTCACGGCCGGCGCGGGCGCCTTGACGCTTGTGTACGACCGGACCTCTTGCCCGGCGCTGTCCAGGAACGTCAGGCGCACCTCACCCTCGGGCGCCTGCCGCAGGCAGTACTGGACGACCAGCCCCGCCGGCGGGTTCTCGCCCGCGTCGAGCAGGCGTGGGGGCTTGTCCGCCCCCTCGACGCGGGCCGTGACCGTGATGGCCCCGGCGGGGCGGTAGCTGAGGCCCGGCTCGTCGTGCGGCGGCGGTCCCAGGCGCCCGCCGCGCGGCAGGACCGTGCGCCGCGGCGTGAACAGGCGCAGGGCCTCCGCCGGTGCGGGCGCGGCGCTCTCGCGCACGGGCGTGAGGTCGTCGAGGATCCAGAAGGAGCGGCCGTGGGTGGCGGCCACGAGGTCGCCCTCCACGACGACGAGGTCGTGGACAGGCACGACCGGGAGGTTGCCGCGCAGTGCGTGCCAGCTCTCGCCGTCGTCGAACGACACGTACACGCCCTTCTCGGTGCCGGCGTACAGGAGGCCCCGTCGCTCGGGGTCGGCGCGCACGACGCGGGTCGTCTCGTCCTCGGGCAGGCCGGCGCGCATCCACTGCCAGGTGCGCCCGCGGTCGCGCGTGCGCAGAAGGTGGGGACGGAGGTCGTCCATGCGGTAGCGGCTCACCGCGACGTAGGCCGTGTCGGGGTCGTGGGGCGAGGGCTCGATGATGCTCACCTGGCTGTGCGGCGCGAGGTCGGAGGGGGTCACGTCCTGCCAGGTGGCGCCGTCGTCAGGCGAGATGTGGATGCGTCCGTCGTCGCTGCCCGCCCAGAGCAGGCCGCGCACGAGCGGCGACTCGGCGAGGGCGAACACCGTGGCGTAGTACTCGACGCTCGTGTTGTCCTGGGTGATCGGACCGCCCGACGTGCCCAGCGTGGCCGGGTCGGCGCGCGTGAGGTCGGGGCTGATCACCTCCCAGTTCTGCCCCTCGTCGCGCGAGCGGAACACGACGTTCGCGGCGCAGTACAGGACGTCCGGGTCGTGCGGCGAGAGGAGGATCGGGAAGGTCCACTGGAAGCGGTAGCGCAGGTCCTCGGCGGCGTGGCCCATGGGATTGTCGGGCCAGGGCAGGACGTTTCGCGCGCTGCGGCTCTTGTGGTCGTAGCGCGTGAGAAGGCTGTAGCTCCCGGCGTACACGATGCTCGGGTCGTCGGCGCGCACCTGGATGTAGCCGCTCTCGCCGCCGCCCACCGGGTAGCAGTCGCCCAGGGTGATGGCGCCTGCGTCGGTGCGGCTGGGCACCGACAGCGTGGTGTTGTCCTGCTGGGCGCCGTATACGCGGTAGGGGCGCCCGTGGTCGACGGCCACGTGGTAGAACTGCGCGGTCGGCTGGTTTCCCAAGGGCGACCAGCTCTCGCCGCCGTCGAAGGTGACGCAGGCGCCGCCGTCGTTGCCCTCGATCATGCGCAGCGGGTCGCGCGGGTCGATCCAAAGGTCGTGGTTGTCGCCGTGCGGCGTCGCCACGGGCTGGAACGTGCGACCGCCGTCGACCGAGCGCAGGCAGTTCACGTTGAGCACCCAGACCGTCTCGCCGTCCTTGGGGTCGGCGAACACGTGCGAGTAGTACCAGGCGCGCTGGGACAGCTCCGGGTCGCGCGTGCACAGGCGCCAGCTCTCGCCGCGGTCTTCGCTCACGAAGAGGCCGCCCTCCGCCGCCTCGACGAACGCCCAGACGCGACCGGAACGGGCGGGGGAGGGGGCGACGCCGATGCGCCCCTTCACGCCGCTCGGCAGGCCGGGGCGGTCGCTCAGCTCGACCCAGGTGTCGCCGCCGTCGTCGGAGCGGAAAAGGCCGCTGCCCGGGCCGCCGCTCGACAGGTGCCAGGGCGTGCGCCCCGCCTGCCACAGGGCGGCGTACAGGATGCGGGGGTTGTCCGGGTCGATCGCCAGGTCCGCGGCGCCGGTGTGCTCGTCGCGGTAGAGGACGCGGTCGAACGTGCGGCCGCCGTCGCGCGTGCGGTAGATGCCGCGCTCTGCGCTCGGGCCGTATGCGTGTCCCAGGGCGGCGACGTAGGCCGTGTCGGGGTCGGTCGGGCTCACGCGCACGCGCGCGATGTGGCGGCTGTCGGCGAGACCCAGGTGGTGCCAGGTGCGACCGGCGTCGGTGGAGCGGTAGACGCCGTCGCCGTGGGTGACATTGCCGCGGATGCACGCCTCACCCATGCCCGCGTACACGACGTTCGGATCGGAGGGGGCGACGGCGATGGCGCCCACCGACGGCGTCGCGAGCTGGCCGTCGCTCACGCACTGCCAGATGCGGCCGCCGTCGGTGGTCTTGAACACGCCGCCGGCGACGGCGCCGAAGTAGAACACGAGCGGTCGGCCGGGGTCCCCCGCCACGGCCACGCAGCGCCCGCCCCGGTACGGGCCGATGGACCGCCACTTGATCGCATCGAGCACGCCTGGATGCTCCTTTCCTCGTCGCCTGGCGCTGCGGGGCGCCGGGCACGGCTCGCACTTCCGCACGCTCGCGCGCGGTCCCTGCCGACCGCCGCCCGCGCCGGGGGAAGGCGCGCCCGAATGGCGAACTCTGGGTCCTGGGCGGAGCCGGCGCCAGCCGACACCGCCGGCGGGGGCGATGGCGTGGTCGTTTGGCGGCTGGCTGTGGGCGGGCTCCTGGCGCTCGCGGGCGCGATCTGGCTCCTTCAGGGCGTGGGCGTCCTGCCCGGGAGCTTCATGAGCGGCAGCGTCACATGGGCGGTCATCGGCGGCGCCTGCGTCGTCGCGGGCG
>JAKASY010000156.1 GCA_021817625.1 Bacillota bacterium
GGGCGGACGAGGGCCGGAGCGTTCTCTTCACCGCGGTCGACCATGGCACGGCGGCCGTCTACCGCGCGCGTCTCGACGGCGGGCGGCCGGCGGCGATCGAGCGCCTGACCGCGCCCTCCTGGCAGGGCTCCGTGCACGAGGTGGCGAGCGCGGGCGGTCGGATCGTCGGCATCGCCAGCGCGCCGACGAGCCCGCCGGAGGTGTGCGAGCTTGCATCGGGCGCCGAGCCGCGCGCCCTTACGGCGTTGAACAGCCCGGTGGCGGCGGAGCTCGACCTGTCGGCGCCCGAGCGCCTCGCCTTCACCGGCCCCGACGGCTGGGAGATCGAGGGCTGGCTCATGCGGCCGCCGGGCAAGGCCGCGGGCCCGACGCCCCTCGTCCTCGACATCCACGGCGGCCCGCACGGCAGCTACGGTCTTGCCTTCAACCTCGAATGGCAGGCGCAGGCCTCCGGCGGCCGGGCCGTGCTGTTCGTGAACCCCCGCGGCAGCTCGGGCTACGGCCAGGCCTTCACGCGCGCCTGCGTGAACGACTGGGGCGGCAAGGACTTCGAGGACCTCATGGCCGGCGTGGACGCGGCCATCGCGAGTGGCGGCATCGACCCGACGCGTATGGTGGTGACCGGCATCAGCTACGGCGGCTTCATGACCAGCTGGACGATCGGCCACACCGACCGCTTCGCCTGCGCCATCCCGGAGATGCTCGTGGGCAACCTCGTGAGCTTCTACGGCACCGCCGACATCGGCACCTGGTTCATCACCGAGGAGGTGTCGGGCGACCCGTTCGAAGGCCTCGCGAAGGCATGGCACCACTCGCCATTGGCGCACCTGGACAAGGCGGCCACGCCCACGCTGGTGATCGAGGGAGAGGCGGACTTCCGCTGCCCGATCGAGCAGGGCGAGCAGATCTACGCCACGCTACGCAAGCGCGGCATCGACGCTGCCCTGGTCCGCTTCCCCGGCGCGAGCCACGTCTTCAGCATCATCGCCAAGCCCTCCCTGCGCCTGCGCCGCCAACGCGTCGTCGCTGCCTGGATGGACCGCTATGCCCATCCCTGAGGCGTAGGCCGAAGGGCTGCGCGCCGTAGGCCGTTCTCGACCGAGGGGCGTCTTGAAGTGTTCAGGCCCACATCGGGCTCGCGGCGCCTGGCAGGGCCGGGTTCTCTACCGGGCGCTTTGCAGCGTCAGGGCGACGACGATCTGGGTGGACGGCACGTCCAGAGCGGGCATGGCCGGCGCGGATCCGGAGTTTTCCTGCTCCTCCAAGAGAACGCCTGTGCGTGCGCTGTAGGCCGCTTCAAGCCGGTAGGCGCCCACGCGGATGCCGAATAGCGCGGTGTCGTCGGGCCCGTGTCCGGCCACGATCAGCTCCCGCATGGGCGCGTCCCGGTGGATGACCCTGAGCGTCCCCAGGGCGCGTATCGTCGACGGCGGCATCCAGAAAACGCCGTACGCGCCGCCGAGCGCGCCGTGCTGGTTGCTCGCAAGCGAGTGCGGCGCCCCGAACGCGACGAGGTCGGAGTTGAACACGATCTCCGCCTCGTGGCTCCCCGCCGCAGTTACCTGCACGGAAGCCGAGCCGTGCTGGACAGTGGGCGCTAGGCCGAGTGAGGCGTTGCTCGACGTTTGGGTGCTCTGCGTCAGGGCGTAATGGAGTGTTGCGCCGCGCCTCACAAACGCCGGCAGGGGCGGGTCCTTGTCGAACGGCGCTGGCAGCCGGGAGACCGACTCGAGGGTGAACTGGCCCACCCCGTTCTCCGCCGTGCTGTACTCGAGCGCCGTATAGGAGACAGCGAGTCCTGTTGCCAGGTCGAAGACGACGACAACCTTGCCGGCCGCCAGCGTTTCCGTCACCTGAACGGCGGGCACTTCCGCGCCGCCGAGCGCGGTGCGCGTTCGCAGCACCTGCACCTCCCCGGCAGGTGTCTGGCTGTCGAAGTCCGCAGGGCACGCGGCCAGTCCTTCGGGTGAGGCCCAGATGTCGCCCGACGCGACAGAGTCCGTAAGGTAGCGATCGGTTGCGTTCACCGCGCCCGTGGCCGCGGATGTCGTGTACGTGGCGTCCACCTCCACCGCCACACCGTCCGCCGTGCTGGTGATCCAGTGCTGGTCGTACGCTGGGTTGTCGTCCACCTCGCCGCGATAGGTCACCAGCAGTCCCGGTACCAGCGCGCGAGGCGGCGCCAAACCTTGCTCCGGATGGCCATTGAACAGGCCGAGGCACGCGGCCGCCTGCGCTGTCTGGGCCGACACCGGGGCTGGCGCCGCGGCCACCGCGAACGAAAGCGCCGTGCACAGCGCCACCGGGCGAAGAGCGGCACGTGGCTGGATCATCACGGTCTGTACCCACCTCTCTGTGCACCCGATTGGGGCGAGGCGGAGTGCCTTTCGCCATACCCTACAGGGAGCTGCGTTCCAAAGCCGTACCGTGGCGAGGCCGGCGTACAGCGCGATGCCCCGAGAGCCGGCCGCGCGAGTTCCATCGGAGGACCACCCGCCAGCCCACGTATACGTTACGTGGGACCTCGAGGCGGCTCAGACCAGCAAATACTCGAGGGCGGCCGGCCAACGCTAGATCTTGGTGGTCCCTAGCGCGACACATGGCGGTTCGTGCGGCGACAGGCGAGCGCGAAGCCGCCCCAGACAAAGGACAACGCGCAACACGGCATCCGCGCCCGACCGCGACTAGGAAGGTGGCCATCCGGGTCGCTGCAAGAGTCGAGCACCGGCCCTGACGCTGGCAGAGATGGGACCGGCACGGGGTTCAGCCTCGATGCCGCGCTGTCGCCAGCTCCCGTAGGGTTGCACGCGCGACAAGGCCGGTCTGCGCCTCCCGGGCCGTGACGACGCAGCCGCCAGCGTTGCGGCCGCTCTGGTAGCGCGCGTGCGCCCGCCCCCGGCGCCCGGTCGTGGCCGCGCCTTGCAGGAGGCGGCCGCAGGCAGGCGTGGGCGCGAGCTCGAACCGGACCCGATCGCCCATCAGGGGCGCGCCCGAGACCGTCTTGACCGTGGCCACGACCACGGCGCGGCTCGTACCGTTGGCGACAAGGGCGGGAGGGGAGAGGGCGAGGGAGAGGGTAAGAGCCTCCTGCTCGATCGAGGCGAGCGATACCGCCCCCGTGTGCGCCTCGCGCGCCATGATCGTGCACGTGCCGGCGCGGCGGCCGGGTAGGTAGCGCGCTCCGGCGCGGCCCGCCGCGTCACTCTTCACGCTCGCGGGCCGCACGGTGCCGCATGCGCCGGTCAGGGAGAAGGTGATCGTATCGCCGGCCGCCGGCCCGCCGGCGGCGGTGGCCACCGACACCGCCAGGGGGACGGGCTCGCGTCCGCCGGCCGGAACGCGCGCGCGCCCGACCACGAGAGTGACGCTGTCGCTCCCGAGCGCCGCCGGTGTGTGAACGACAACCGGGGTGGAGGCCCCGGAGGTGCCGTCGGCGTCCACCGCCTCCACCTCGTAGGCGTATGCCGCGCCGGGCTGCAGGCCCCTGTCGGTGTAGCTGGTCGCGACAGCGCTGGCGACAGGGGCGAAGGGCCCGGCGGGGGAGGACGCGCGCAGCACCCGGTACGCGGTCGCGCCCGCCGACGCCTGCCACGCCAGGGCGACGGCCGTGGTTGAGAGCGCCGTGGCGCTCAGGCCCTGGGGAGGCGCGGGCGCGCCCGACGGCGTCGCCGCCTGCGACGGCGATGGAACCGAGAACGACACCTGGGCGGCCGTCGGGACCGGGGAGGCGAGACCCGCCAAGTCCGTCGCCTGGACGGCGAAGCCGTAGCTCTCCCCAGGCGCGACGGTGACCGACGCCGCCGCGTCCGGCGTGGACAGGACCGGCACGAGCGGGCCGGACCCCTGGGACTCGTAGAGGTCGTACGCCTGGATGGGCGCACCGCCCTGGGTCGACCAGGAGAGGGTGACGCTGCCGGCGCTCTCCGCCTGGGGCATCGCCGCCATCGTCACGAGCGGCGGTTGGGTGTCCAAGGTCTGGGTGACGGAAGCTGTGTCGACGGGCGGGTTGTAGTTGAACACCACCTGCGCCGACTCGGAGATCGTCGTGCCGCTTGCCAGGCCGCCAAGCGGCGTCGCCGTGAACGACACCCAGCCCTCGCCGCTCGGCGGGCTCGTGTCGGGCGGGAGGTCGATGCCGGGGAGCCACCAGGTGATCTGGCGCGTGGTCGGATCGTACTGCACCTGGGTGCCGCTGTACGAGGACTGGTCGGGATCGCCGATCTGGAGGGTGGAGGGGTCGAGGCCCGGGTCGAGGGTGGCGGTGACCCGGATGTTCACGGCCGGGGCGGTGGCCGCAGGATCGTTCTGGAAGTGGATGACGTAGGTGATGGGCTGGGGTGTGATCCAGCCGCCGCTCCCGGCGCCGGCGGGGCTCGCCTCGATGTCGTTCGGGTCGACGGCGTGCACCGCCTTGTGCATGTAGTAGAGCGCAACGAACGTGCCGCCAATCAGGACGGCGAGGATGCCGATCGCCACGCCGCACGCAAGGACGCTGCTGCTCTTGGCGCAGACGTAGGCGGCGAGCGCCGTGCCCGCGACATCCGCGACGACCGCGGTCGTGGACACGGAGCTACCGTTGCCGGTCGCCTTGATCAGGTTGTGCAGTGCGCTGCCGTGGCTGTAGACGGGATCGAACTGGTGCATGCTGCGCGGGATCGACTGGTTGTTCGAGTTGATGTTCTGCCACGTGTCGGCGCCCGGTGCCTGCCCCTGGCCGCTCGGTGGCGGGTCGAAGTAGGGGAGGGCGGCGAAGGCGGTGGGCGTGCCCACCACCGCGAGCGTGATGCCGCTCGTGATGGCCGACGCCCAGGGGGCCACGTCGACTCCGCTCTCGCCCGCCTGCCAGGTCGCGTCCACGCCCAGGCTTGGCGGGTTCGCGTTTGACGCGCCGCCAAGCGGCACGCCCAGCACGGGCTCAAGGCTTCCCTCGAGGTAGGGGACGGAGGCGCCAGGCACGTAGGCCTCGCTCGAGACGGGCGTGCCGCCAGCGCCCACCACAGCCGCCCCGGTGAGGCTCTGGCCATTCGCCGCCGCCTGCGACACGCTGTCGAGCGTGTGGGCGGTGTAGCCATCGGCGAGGGCCTCGCCCGTGTCGAGGCTGAAGACGGCGTAGGACGACGCGATAGGGTCGCCCAGCGCGTCCGCCGGTAGGGCGCCCTGCGCGCTCGGGGGCGGCGTGGGCTCCTCGCCGGAGGGGATCGAGGGCGGCGGGAGCTGGGCGGGGGCGGCGCTCGCGGCCACAGCGGCGGCGGCCGCGTCGTCGAGGATGGACTGCGCGGCGTTCTCCAGCGCCTGGGCCATGTACGCATCGGGCAGGTCCTGGACGTAGGTGTCGGCGGCGCCTTGGCCCAGGCCGACGACGGACGAGAGGGCGGCGGTGAAGTCGCCCGCGCCATCGCCCACTGAGGCGGCGAGGATCTGGCCGGCGCTCTCGCCCGAGACGGCGGTCCACTCGGGCGCCGTGAGCTGGCCGACAAGGCTCGCCACCATGGGTACGGGCTCGTCAAAGGCGAGCGCGGGCGACGACCCGTTCACGGCGGCCGGGGGCACGGTGACGGTGAACGCTAGGTCGACGGACCCGCCCACCCCGACGGGAGCCGCCACGTACTCGGCCCAGCCCTTGGCCGTGAGGCCGTGCTCGAGGAGCCTCACGCCGGGCGGTGCGTCGGTCAGGGCGGGCTCGGTGGTCATGTA
>JAKASY010000157.1 GCA_021817625.1 Bacillota bacterium
GGTGAGCGCATCGCCTTCCTCGCGAACCGCGAGGCCGACGCCGACGAGAGCTGGCGCCAGGACGTCTGGCAGGTGCGCCTGGCGGACAGGGACACGGCGAAGCTTGCCTCCGGCACCGGCGCCCTCTGGACGCTGGCTTGGTCGCCCGACGGGGCGACGCTGGCGGTGATCGGTGACGACGGGAGCCACGGCGTCGCCACGGACTCCACGCTGCTCGTGGTCGACCAAGGGGGTCTCGTGGACGTGGCCTCCGCCTTCGACCGCCCGGTAGGGAGCAGCGCGGCCAGCGATCTCGCGGGCGGAGCCCTAGCGGTACCCGTCTGGACCGCGGACAGCAGGAGCGTGCTGTTCACCGCGCTGGACCATGGGTCTGCCGCCCTCTACCGGGCCGACGTCCAGGGCACCTCGCCGGCCCGCGTCGAGCGCCTGACGGCTGACGGCTTTCGAGGCGCGATCCACCAGTTCAGCGCCGCTGCGGGACGCGTCGTCGGCATCGTGAGCGACCCGACGACGCCGCCCGAGGTGGCGGAGCTCCAGCCGGGCGCCCTGCCGAAGGCGGTCACCGGCCTGAACGCGGAGCTGGCGGCCGAGTTCGAGTTCGTCGACGCCGAGCGCCTCGTCTTCACTGGCCCCGACGACCTCGAGATCGAGGGCTGGCTGATGCGGCCACCGGGCACGGCACGGGAAGCGGTGCCGCTCATCCTCAGCATTCACGGAGGTCCGCACGGCAGCCACGGCCTGGGCTTCCGCCTGCAGTGGCAGGCCCATGCCGCCGCCGGGCGCGCTGCGCTGTTCGTCAACCCGCGCGGCAGCACGGGCTACGGCCAGGCGTTCAGCGAGGCGTGCCTGAACGACTGGGGCGGGAAGGACTTCGAGGACCTCATGGCGGGCGTGGACGCCGCCATCGCCCAGGGCGGCGTCGACCCGAAGCGCCTGGTCGTCACCGGCATCAGCTACGGCGGGTTCATGACGAGCTGGACGATCGGGCACACGGACCGCTTCGCCTGCGCCATCCCGGAGATGCTGGTCGGGAACCTCGTGAGCTTCTACGGCACGAGCGACGTCGGCACCTGGTTCATCCCGGCCGAGGTGTCCGGAGACCCCTTCACGGGCTTCGACAGGGCGTGGAAGCACTCGCCCGTCGCCCACCTGGAGAACGCCCGCACGCCGACGCTCGTGATCGCCGGCGAGGCCGACTGGCGCTGCCCGATTGAGCAGGGCGAGCAGATCTACGCGGCCCTTCGGCGCCAGGGCGTCGAGGCCGCGCTCCTGCGGGTGCCCAACGCGAGCCACGGCTTCAGCGGGGCCGCCTCGCCGTCCGTCCGCCTTCGCCGCCAGCGCCTGATGGCCGCCTGGATGGACCGCTACGCGCCGGCCTGAGGCGGTATCCGGTGTCATGGAAGGCGGTGTCCGAGGCTGGCGGGCGGGCGTCCCTTACCCGGCGTCTCCCGTAGGGGCCGACCGCTTTCGCGCGCCCGGCCCGCTTCGGTCTGGCGTTCCCCTGGGGCCGGACCCACACCGTGCCTTGGCTGGCCGGCCGAACGCTTGACCGGCCGGTGCGCCCCCAGCATCATGCGCGTCCGTCCGCGGCCACCGATGCGGGCGGACCCATGAAGCCCAGGTTGTAGAGGGCGCGCGCGAAGTACGTCACGGGCCCGTGGTGCGCCGCGTCGAGGTAGGTCGCCACGGCGCTGGGCCAGGACTCGGGAGCGAGGACCGCCAACGGGGCGGTATCGGACGCGAGCGCGGTAGCGGTGCCCGCCTGCCGGTACAGGACGTAGGCGACCGGCGTTGTGCCCGCCGCGGCCGCGACGCGCACGCGCTCGCCACCGCGACCGGAGGTGACGGACAGTGTTGGCGCCGGCACGTCCACGATCGCCGCGCTCGTCGTGCCGGAGTTCGCCACCACCTTCCCGCCCTCGAGGACCTCCGCCTCGAAACGGACGGCGCCGGTCCGCCGCAGGGCGTCGAAGGTGGCCACATAGAGCCCATGGCCATCGGGCACGGCGACGGCGGCCCTGGCCCGGAAGCGTGAGGTCGGGGCGGCGAACACCTCCACCCGGTCGCCCGGCGGGAGCGGAACGGCGATGCCGTTCGGATCGACCAGCCCGACCTCGACGCGAAACCTCTCTCCCGCTACGATGGCGCGCGGAGCCTCGGGGTCGAAGGTGGACAGGTAGCGGTACTCGACCGAGACCGCGAAGGAAAACGTTCCGGCGGCGCCCGTGGCGTACGTGAACGGCGTGCCGGTCGTGCCGGCGCCGACCGCGATGCCGAGGTTCCACAGGACCTTGGTGCGGCCGCCGGGGCCGCCCGTGACGGATATGCGCACGGGCACGGAGCCCGGAGACACGACAGGCCGTCCCTGCGCGTTCACCGCGGCTACGACGAAGCGCATGAGGGTGTGCGCTATCGCCGCGGGCACGGTGAGCGGGTGGGCCCGATCGACCGCCGTCGGGCCTTCGAACACCTCATAGCCGGCCACGTCCGTTCGGGCCGGCAACTTCAGGGAGGGCTGGTCCGTCACCGGTACAAGGCTCGCGAGGTCCGCCGCGGTGACGCTGGTCGCCGCGCGGCCGCCCCAGAGGACGGCGTAGCCGGGCAGCTCGGGGAAGAGCATCGCCTCGCCTCCGCCCAGCGGCAGGACGTCGGGAAACAGCGTCTCGCCGAACATGGGCACGACCGGCTGGCGCCAGACGATGCGGCCGGTTGGGCTGAAGAGCACGAGGGCGTCGTGGGTGGTCTCTGGGGCGCCGCTCGGCGGTGGGGCAGGCTGGGTCTCCGCCAGGACGCCGTACGACCCCGCGGCCAAGGCGGTGGCAGACGTGTTGGGCGTACCCAGCGTGCGCACCACGGCGCCAGTCTTGAGGTCGACGACAGCCAGCGGGTGGGGGCTCGGCCCGTCGATGGTCGACGTCACGAGGTCGCCGCCGCCGACCACGGCTCCTTCAAACGGTAGGACCTTGCCCGGCAGAGTACGCTGCCAAAGCGTCGTAAGCCCGCTCGGGCCGATGGCAGCGAGCTCATCGGACGTGTCGGTGAAGAGGAGACGGTCGCCCGGAAGGGAGTACACGTAGCCGGCATCCCGGATGGGCACCGGGTACGGCCCGCTCACCTTGCCCTGGGCGGAGATGGCGTACACGCCAGCCGTCCTGACCAGGTCGTTGAACAGAAGGTAGGCCTCGCTGGCGCCCGAGGCGATCGAGATCTGCTCGATGCTGTCCGGCATGGTGGGCGATGGGTGGTCGGCCAAGGTGAAGCTGTCCACCTTGGAGCCGTCGGGGCTGTACAGCGCCACCGTGCCAGGGCCCAGCGTTTGCATGTCGCTGCGATTGTTGCTGTCCGTCGTCTCCACGATGGCGATGGGACCGGCTACGCCGACGGTGACGACATAGGGGTTGGCGCGGTTGGGCGCGGGAATGGGGGTCTCGGTGTGCGTGGCCACGTCCACGATCGTCGCGTCCTCGCCAAATGAGAACGCCAGTACCTGGGCGTCGCCCGCCGTCGCAGTGGGCATGCCTGGCAGCGATAGCTGCCAGAGAACGGTGCCGTCCGGAGACACCTCCTCGAGGGTCGGCTGACTCTGGACGGTTGTGCCGGGCATGACAACCAGGAGCGTCCCATCGGGACCGGCGATCGCTGGCGGCGCACCGGGGGTCGAGTAGTGTAGCGGGCGCCAGGCCTGAAGGAGCGCGCCGCCATACGGATCGACCCAGTCCAGTGTGGGCTGGCAGGCCGTGGCGATCGCGGTCAGCGGACTCGGCACGACCGGCGCTCCAGTGACGGCGACAGTCGGCACGTCGGTCACGCCGCACGGCCTCTCGTCGGCGGCACGCGTCCCGCGCGCGCCCGCCGCCTGGGCCGTTCCCAGCACCGCCGAGGCGAGCGCGCTACCCAACACGGCCGCCGCGAGCGCTCCCTTGGCGGCCACCGCGCCGCGGCGCACCTTGTCGCGCATATGCCACCTCCGGGCGCAGATGTGGCCCATGCCTGCGCATTCGCCCGAGACGGCACACGTTTTGGGGGTGGGGTCCCTTCTTGCGAGAGCCCAAGCCGCGGGCCCGCGCGGTGGCTCACCGTCGCGAACGAAACGTGGAATGGCGCCAGCGCTCGGCGCCACGGCGGCCGACGAAGAGGGCGGCTCTCATCAGCCCTTTCGTTGCAGGTCGGCACCCGGCGGACGGCGACCCCGGTCGGAGAAGGCGCTGGCGTCTGCCCCGAGGGGTCGTACGGACGCCTATCTCAGCCCGCGTTCGTCCGTCGGTAGCCGCGCGACCGGCGTCCGTCGAGCCTCGTGGCGTCAGCGACTGGCCTCAGGAGCATCGCGCAGGGGCGGCGTGCTTGGCCCTCAGACCGAGATCCACCTTGATGTCGGCCCACCGTGGCTGCATAATGACTGCAAGGATGGTGTCAAAGTGGCTGTCTTGACACTCCGGGATGTGCCGGCGGACGTATACGCCTCGCTCAAGGCGGAGGCCAAGTCGTCGGGACGCAGCTTGACCGCTGTCGCCCGAGAAGCCTTGCGGGCCTACGCGGAAGAGGTTGACCGCCGGCAACGCTTGCAAGGGGCTCTGGGCCGCCTGGATCGTCTACACGCAAGGATTCTGGAGCGCCGCAGCGGGAAGCCCACGTCGGATAGCACCGACTTGATCCGTGCGGACAGGGATCGTTGAGCGCGACGTTGGTGGTCGACGCGTCCGTTGGGTGCAAGTGGCTGCTCCCCGAAGACGGGTCCGACGACGCGCGTCGGCTGCTGGCAGCGTGGACGGCTGGGCGGGCCGTCGTGATGGTGCCTGACGTGTATCCGGTCGAAGTGGCCAACATGGTCTGGAAGAAGCACGCTCTGATGGACCAGATCACCGCCACTGAGGCCGAGGCGGCACTGTCCGAGCTGTACGCCACGCTGCCGCGCCTCGTATCGTCGCAGCCGTTCGTCGCACATGCGTGGCATCTGTCCGTGGCAATGCAGACGCCAGTGTATGACACTCTGTACTTGGCGGTCGCGTTGGCGTATGCACCGGCGACGCTGGTGACCGAAGACCGCCGGTTGGAGCGTCGCGCCGGGCGGCTGTTCCCGGGCGTGGTCCGTAAACCCAGCGATGTCGTGAAGGATATCGCGGCGACTTCGGAGACGGTCGAGGAGGAGTAGGCGATCAGGGGGGTGAGCCTGGCGCTTCCTCCGTTGTTTCCTTAGTTCACATAATATACATTATCGGACAGTAAGCGGTGCGGGACAAAGAGTCCTCGCAGCCGCGCAGTGGCCGCGCCCTAGGTCTGCGCTCCCCGCGCTTCCTTGCGGTCGAAGAGTATGGCCCCGCGCTGCGCGGTGTGGCCCTGTACGGCAGGATCCTCGATGTCCGTCAGGACCGACAAGTCGATGCGGTACGGCAGCATCAGGTCCTCCAGAGCAGTCGCAATCCGATTCCTGATGCGCAGCGTCAGGTCAGAGCCGCCGACCAGGGTCAGGTCGATGTCCGAGCCCTCTGTATACGTGCCCTTCGCCCGCGAGCCATAGATGACCGCTCGGTCCACTTGCGGCCACTGGCGCAAGACGGCTCGAATGGCCTCGATGGCCGCATCCGGCAGTCCGAACCTCATGCTGGGCCCTCGGGCGCGGTCTCTGATACACGGTCGGCAAGCGTCGCGCGGAGTGCTCGAAACACGTCAGGTT
>JAKASY010000158.1 GCA_021817625.1 Bacillota bacterium
GGCGTCCCGGGCGAGGGACGGCCCCGGCTCGGAATTCTCGTGGCCAGCACCCGTCCCGGCCGGGTCGGCCTGCCGGTCGCCCAATGGTTTCGCGCCGCGGCGGAGGATCACGGCGTGTTCGACGTCGAGCTCCTGGATCTCGCGGAGATCGATCTGCCCCTTCTCGACGAGCCCCAGCACCCGCGCCTGCGCCAGTACTCGAAGGAGCACACCCGCCGCTGGAGCCGCCTCGTGGATGGCGTCGGCGCGCTCGCCTTCGTCGTGCCCGAGTACAACTTCGCCATGGCCGCGCCGCTCAAGAACGCGCTCGACTACCTCTATTGGGAGTGGCAGTACAAGCCGGCCGGGTTCGTGAGCTACGGCGGCGTGTCCGCAGGCACGCGCGGCGTGCAGATGGCCAAGGAGGTCGTCACCACCCTCAAGATCATGCCCGTGCCCGAGGCGGTGAGCATCCCGTTCGTGCACCAGTTCCTCGACGACCAGGGCGAGATCGCGCCCAACGAGACGATGACCCAGGCCGCGACCGCGATGCTCGACGAGCTCTCCCGCTGGGAGGAGGCGCTGCGCGGCCTGCGGCACGCCGGTCGGCTCGCAGCCACCGGAGCCGCCCGCTAGTCGCCGCGCCTCGCGCGTCCACCACGGCCTGCGCCAAATCGCGCCCGGCGCCGGGCTCACGCGCCGGGCGCGCCTGTGCGTGGCGTTACGTGTCCGGCCGCTCCGCCCGCCGATCCGTCGAGCGCGGGCCGAGACGACGGCGCTCGCCGCCGACTGCGTCGATAGGCTAATACGACTTTATAGTGTCAAACCGTTTGACACTATCGAAGCGACTGCGTACACTGCCCAGGGAGAACCTCAAGGCAGGAGGCGAGAGCGGTGGCTGATGCCGCCCAAACCGAGGCAGCGGGCGCCGGCGTAGACCGTGTGCTCGCCGCGCTCCACACGCTCGGTCAGGCGCTCGCGCGCGGCGATGGCGGCGCCTGGATGGAGAGCGACCTGACCATGGCCCAGGTGCGGGCGCTGTTCACGATCTTCCGCCACGGGCCGCTGCCGGTGAGCGGCGTCGCCCAGCACCTCTCCGTCGGCCTGCCGACGGCCAGCCACCTCGTCGACTGCCTCGTGCGCGCCGGCCTCGTCGAGCGCCGCGGCGACGCTGACGACAGGCGCGTGGTGCACTGCTCGGCGACGCCGGCCGGCGCCGCGCTCCTCAGCGAGGCGACGGCCGCGCGCTCGGAGCGCCTGCGCGCGCTGGTCGAGCGGCTGGACGGGACGACGCGGCAAGGACTGCTCCGCGGCCTCGAGCGCCTGGCCGAGCTGGCGGGCGACGACGCCCGCGCCCAGGCGGGCAAAGAAGAGGAGAGAAAGCATGCAAGAGCCTAAGGAGGCGCCCGCGCGGGCCGCAGCAACGGCCAGCCCCGCCGTGCAGACGACGAACCGCATCGAGGGCAGCCGGCGCTGGTGGGTTCTTGCCGCGGTGCTCATCACGATGTTCTTCTCGTCGATGGACCAGACCGTGGTCTCCACGGCCATGCCCACGATCATCGGCGACCTGCACGGCCTCGACCTGTACGCGTGGGTGTTCACCGCGTACATGATGGCCTCCGCCGTCACCGTCCCCATCTACGGCAAGCTGTCCGACATCTACGGGCGCAAGCCGTTCTACATCTTCGGCCTGGCGATGTTCATGGTCGGGTCGGCGATCTCCGGGCAGGCGCACACGATGATGGAGCTGGTCCTGGCGCGCGCCGGCCAGGGCATCGGCGCCGGCGCCATGATGAGCATGCCGCGCGCCACGATCGGCGACATCTTCAACCCGCGCGAGCGCGGCCGCTGGATGGGCCTGATGGGCGGCGTGTTCGGCCTGGCGTCGATCATCGGCCCCACGCTCGGCGGCTGGATCACCGACACGTTCGGCTGGCACTGGGTGTTCTACATCAACCTGCCGATCGCCGCCGTCGCCCTCGCCATGGTGTGGGCGTTCATGCCGGCGGTGCGCACCGAGCACGAGGCCCGACCCGACTACGTCGGAAGCGCCATCCTGGTCGTTGCCCTGATGGCCATCCTGCTCGGCTTCACGTGGGCTGGAAGCCGCTACGCCTGGGGCTCGTGGCAGATCCTCGGCCTGTTCGCGATCGGCCTCGTGGGGTCGGTGCTGTTCGTCCTGGCCGAGCGTCGGAGCCCCGACCCGATCCTCGCTCCCGAGTTATTCAAGAACGAGATCTTCACGAGCTCCATGCTCGTCGGCCTGTTCATGTCCATGGGGATGTTCGGCGCGCTCATGTTCCTGCCGCTCTACGTCCAGGGCGCGCTCGGGTACTCGGCGGCGCAGAGCGGCGCTGTGCTCACCCCGATGATGCTCTCGTTCATCGGCGGCAGCATCATCGGCGGCCAGATCATGACGCGCACCGGCCGCTACAAGCTGCAGGCCCACCTCGCCGGCGCGGTGATGGTGGCGGGCATGTTCCTCCTGACGCGCATGGGGCCGGGCACAAGCCTGGCCGTGGTCGTGCGCAACATGGTCGTGCTCGGCGTGGGCATCGGCGCCCTCATGCCGCTCCTCAACGTCGCGGTCCAGAACGCCTTCCCGTACAAGATCATGGGCATGGTCAACTCGACCCAGCAGTTCGTGCAGTCGCTCGGCGGCGTGGTGGCGGCGCCGATTCTCGGCACGATCATGACCAACACGTTCGCGCGCGAGCTGCCGCTGCACATGCCGGCCGCGTTGAAGGCGTCCCTCGCCCACCTTTCCCCAGCGGCCCGGTCCGCACTGGCCAATCCCCAGACCCTGACGAACCAGGCCGCGCAGGTGGCGCTCAAGGGCGAGTTCGCCCGCTTCGGCAGCGCCGGCCTCACGCTCTACCACCAGTTCCTGGCCGCCGTGCACCTGTCGCTCTCGATGGGCATCGGCGACCTCTTCAAGGTCGGCCTCGCCCTCGCCATCGCGGCCTTCCTCGGCACGTTCTTCCTGCGCGAGGTGCGCCTGCATCGCGACGAGTTCTTTCAGCGGGGCGGGCGGGCGGACGCCGAGGCGGCCGAGTAGGCGCCTGCATCCGTCGGACCAGGGCGAGGGTGACCCCACCCTCGCCCTCGCCGTTGTCCTGGCCGCCGGCCGCCGCTCAGGCCGTCGCTCGCACGTCGTCCGCGACCAGCCCCGACGCCCCGAGCACGCCCGTGCACACGACCTTCGTGCGCGTATCTGGATTCTGCACGCCCCGTGTCTCCATGAGCGTGAAGACGTCGACGACCATGCCGGGTCGAAGGCCAACGGGCAGCCTCTGCCCCGTGGCGAGGCGGATGGCGAAGCCCACCATCTGGCGCGCGACCACGCGGCTGGCCACCACGGTGCCCTTGAGGACCGTCGGCGAGTAGTCGGCGAACTCGAGCTGCGTCGCGTTCGCCGCGACGGTCACGAGATCAAAGATCCCCGTCGATCCCGCGGTCACGTAGGCGTATGGATTGTCCACCATGCCGGCCGATGCCTCCTGCCAGGCGCCGATGGCGACGCCGATGCCGGTGGTGTCGACGTTCGTGAGCACGACCTGCCCGTCGGTGAGCCTGAGCAGCGCCCGAACGCCGCTCACCTGCAGGATGGTGCCCCGCACCATGCCGGCAGGCGAAGGCGGTGGCGTCACGCCCACGCGCACCGCGTACGCGACCGGGGACGTGGCCGGGCCACCCGCCGTCACCACCACCGGGTCGTCGACGGACACCGTCGTCGCCCCCCCGGTCACGGCGGCACCCGGGAAGCGCGCCAGCGTGAGCGACCCGCCGCCGCGCCGCGCGATCGTGAGGCCGCCATGCGCGACGGCCGTGACGACCCCCCGCACGATGGTGGGAGCAATCGCTACAAAGATCGCACGCACCCTCCCGGCGCCCGCCGGGACGCCCACGACCCGCACCGTGTCTCCAACGGCGAGGGCCGGCGCGCCGGCCGCGTACGTGCCCACGGCGAACGCCGTCTGGGCGATGATCCGCACGGTCGCGACGCCGTGCCCCGTGGCGACCGTCGCGTCTCCGCCGCGCAGGGCCGTCACCTTGCCGACGAGCGCGTCTGTCGCCCCCGCGCCCGCCACGAGCACCTCGACCGTCGTGGCGTACAGGCCGTGGCTGGCTGCCACGCCCTGCGCCGTCACGACGTCCCCGGGCCGCAGCCGGTCAGCGCCCGCCACCGTGGTGTGCGGCAGCAGGAAGAGCGCGAAGCCTCCATTGGCGCCCGCGACGCTCGCGAGCGCGGTGCCGGGCGCGAGTGTGGCCACCGAGCGCACGACGCCCTCCGCGCGCGTCGGCGCGAGCGCGACCTCGGCGGCGAGCGGGGCGCCGCCGTACCGTGGGTTGGGCTGCCACCTGACCGTCGCGGTTGCCCCGCGAACGAGATAGTCCGCGCTCACGGGCGCGCCGGCGAGCGACACCCGCGTGGACGCCGCCAGAGCCGCGTCGAACGACCCGCCCAGCGCCTCCAACTGCAGCTGCGCGGGCGGGCCCGCCCCGATCGTGCCCGTCACCGCCGGCCAGGCGCCGTTCAGATACAGCGCGTAGGCCGTGTCGGGAAAGGCGAAGCCCGAGAGCGTATAGACCGCCGCGGTGTCGCCCGCCTGGAAGGACGCGCCGGCGGGCGTGACGGCCATCGAGGGAGCGGCGGCGAACTGGCCGGCGACCGGGAACTGCCCCGTCTCGTAGGGCGTCACGTACATCGGCCCCTCGATCCAGGCGCGCAGCGCCTGCGCCGGGGAGGCGCCCGCGCGCGTCACGTATTCCACGGCCACGGTGTCGCCCGCCGCGAGGCTGTCGCACGGCACCATCGGGCCGTTCAGGCCAAGGCCGGGCGACGTGAGCCGGCATCCGGGGTCGCTCGGCGACGCGAGGCTCAGGCGCGCCCCACCCGCCTCCACGATGCGCAGGAGCCTGCCCGACGCCGAGGTCACGCTGCCCACGGCCCAGCCGACGGTGCCAGCGGGCGCGCTAGCGGCCGCCACCACGGCCTCGGCCCCTAACGCCAGCGTCGCCGCGACCGCGAGGCGCAGGGCCGCTCCGAGCCGCATGCTGGTTCCTCCCCACACATCGCCCTCAAAGGGTCAGCGCTAGTGGCACTCGGCGGCCACGAGCGAGTGCCCCGCCGCCGCGCCCGTGCAGGTGATCGGGGTGCCGGGCGGCTCACCGCTCTGAAGCGCGCCGTCGTCGAGGATCGTGGCCGGCGTGAGCGTGACCGCAATCTCCGTCCCGCCGCCCAGGACGGCCGGCAGCGCCTGGGACGAGCGAAGCACGACGCCGCTTGCGGTGGTGGCGGTGACGGTGCCGGTCACCGTGTAGGCGGCGACGCTCAGCTGGTCGGTGAGCGCGAGGCCCTGCGCCTCGGGATCCGGGTAGGCCGACACACTGGCCGTATCGCCCGCATGGATGTAGGCGGTAGGATATGTCGTCTCGGCATAGGCCCCGACCTGGACGGCCAGAAGCGGCAGCGACAGGCGCACCGGCGCCAGGCTGCCGTCCGCCATGCGCAGCACGAGCAGATCGTTGCGCTCGGCAACGACGGTGCCGGCCAGCGTCAGGCGCGGCCCCGTGACGTAGACGGCCGGCGCCGGCGGAAGGCCCACGGGCGGCTCGGGCCAGGGAGGCGCAACGGCCCAGACCGCATCGAAGCGGCTCGCGTCCGCGACGC
>JAKASY010000159.1 GCA_021817625.1 Bacillota bacterium
CGACGGGACCGAGCGTCAGCTCCCAGCCGGCCGGCCGCTGCACCAGCTCGCCGCCGCCCTCGAGCGCCATGATCGGCCAGGCCCAGAGCTCCGGCGGGGCGCGGTCGGGGCGCACGGCCTCAGGGCGCCTCGTCGGCCAGCGGTGCGAGCACCTCGGGCCCCCAGAGCTCGGCCAGGAAGGGATGGCGGGCGGCGGCCGCCCACACCATCGCCCGTACGCTGCGCCGGATGTCCCACTGCGCGTTGTCCTTGAGGCGCAGGCGCACGAGGTGGTCCAGCTCCCACAGGTCGAGGTCGGCCACGAGCCAGCGGCGATGGGCGTTGGTCACGACGTAGGCGGCCACCGCCTGCCCCGGCGCGCCGGCGGCGGCCAGATCGCGCCAGAGCGCCGCCGCCTCGGCGCACGCCGCCCGCAGGCGCTCCCCAAGGCCCGCCCGCTCCACGAGCGGAGGCACCGTCACCCCGGCGTCCACGCCGGGCGGGGCCGCAATCAGGGTCATGCCGCGCGTGTGGCGCAGGAGCTGGTGCCAGTTGGCCTCGCTCACGCACAGGGCGAAGCGGTAGCGCACGAGCCGCATGGCGGGGTGAGGGAGGGCGTACGGGCCACTCTGCCGCCGGCGCTCGCGCAGGAAGGCGACGGCGTCCGTGCCGTCGGGCGCCCTGCCGCCGAGCGCCAGGGCGGCGGCGAGAGCGGCGCGGGCGGCCGCGTCGTCGTACCGGCTCCCCGGCGCGGCGGGCAGGAGGCGCACCTCCTCCCCCGGCGTCAGGCGGTCCCCGTCGGCGAGGGCGCCGATGCGGCCGGCGCCGCCGTCGTCGCCGACCGGCGCCAGGCCCGCCGGCGGCACGGCCGGCTCGGCGTGGCGCAGGAGGGTAGGCAGCATCCGCTCGCCCTGGGCGCGCAGGCTCTCGGCCAAAGCCCGCATCTCGCCCCACGGGCTTTCCGCCAGGACGCTTACGACATCACGCAGGGCGCGGCCGTTTGCGGTCATGCCGAGCGCCGTGTGGACGGCGAGCGGCAGGGCGTAGCGGGCGTCCTCGAAGGCCCGCCGGCGAGCCCGGCGGGCGGCGGCGCCCGGCCTGTCCCCCTCGCGCTCGGCCTCCGCGCCGGTGGCGAGGAGGTGGCTCGCGACCCCCTCGAGCAGGTCCTCATAGGCGTCGAACAGCCGGTCCTGAAGGCGAGCGTACGCGCCGCGCAACGCTCCCGGCAGGCCGTCCGCCTCGGGCGGCGTGACGTAGCCGCCGCGCACCGGCGCCTGGTAGCGCTGGGAGAACTCCGTGAAGCTCAGGAACGGGTTCGAGGTCTCGAGCGCCGCCGACGCCAGGCGGGAGATGCGCTCGACGCCAAGGTGCACGGTGGCGTGCTCGGCCACCGAGGCGTGGCCGTAGTTCACCACCCAGCGCTCGTGGAAGGCGCGGGCACGCTCCGCGGCGTGGGCGAAGGCGCGCTCCGGCCCGCCCTCGGCGGCGTCCTGCGCGCCCACCAGGCCCTGCGCCACGAGGTCCGCCAGGTTGTCGCGAAAGCTCCTCGGCGAGCGGCTCACGTAGGCGAGGATGACGGCCACGACCTCCTCGGGCAGGTCGACGATGCCGTACACCGGGGCCTCCGGGTCCGTCACGTGGCGCGAGAGCGCGATGCCCCGCGCCTCGTCCAGCGTCACGCCCCCACCGGGCCGCTCCTCCAACGCCGCTCCCTCCCTCGCCGGCCTCTGGCCGATAGGATTCGACCGCCGCCCCGAGCGGCCTCCCTCGCCGGGTCCCTCTCAGTTCTCGAGGCTGTGCGCGATCGGGTGGCGCGACTCGTGGAACCACAGGTCGAGGCCGCTCGGCAGGCGCATCGCCGCCGTGCGGCCGAAGCCCTCGTCGCGCACGGGGCGCGAGGTCTCGACGCCCCTCTGCCGCAGGGCGGCGGCCGTCGCCTCGACGTCGTCGCACATGAGCCAGAGCTCTCCTGCCGGCCGCCAGGCGCGGCCGGCATCGCGGGATGCACGCCCACCTTGGCGGGCGGCAGGCGGAAGATCAGCCAGTCGTCATGGGCGACCACGTACGGCATGCCCAGGACGTCGCGGATGAAGGCGCGGTCCGCGGCCGCGTCCTCGCTGTACAGCAGCAGGTGCGCACCGGGAAAACACCTCGAGGCCTCCCGTTCCCTTCCATTCCCTCCATCGCGCGCCGCGGGCCGGAGAGCACCCGCGGTCCGTCCACGGCTTCGCGCCGGTGGGCACCGGAGCCTGCCTGCCGATGGCAGGACAGGCAATGGGCGAAGGCGTATGCTCGGGGGAACGGCCGGCCGTGCGCCGTCTGCGCCGCGCCGGCGGCTGGTCACCGGAGGTGTGACATGTCAACCGCCAACCCGTGGCTCTCGGGTGCGGGCTTCGACGCTTACCGCGGCGCCGGCTGGCGCTACCTGGGAATCGCCGCCGTCCTTGCCGCGCTTGCCGCAGAGATCCTGGTCAAAGCGGCCGGCGGCGGCAGCGCTCCCACAGCGCTGCAGCAGAGCCTGAGCTCCTACGTGAACGACCCCGTGCCCGCCTCCCTCATGGCGACCCTGAAGACGGCCTCGACCGTGACCCTGAGCTTCAGCGGCGGGCCCAAGCTGCTCTCCGCCAAGGCCAGGGTCTCGACCGCCACGGGCCCGGTCAAGGGCGGCCCGACGATGTTCTACCAGGGCGCCGACTTCTGCCCGTACTGCGCCGCGGAGCGCTGGGCCCTGGTGCTCACCCTGATGCGCTTCGGCACGGTCGGCGGCCTGCGCTACATGACGTCGAACCCGGGCGACGTGTACCCGAACACGCCTACGTTCACCTTCGTCAACATCACCTACAAGAGCCCGTACATGCACCTGGACGCAGCCGAGGTCGCGAACCGCACCGACACCGCCGCCCTACAGACGCCCTCCGCCGCGAACAACGCGGCCCTGAGCAAGTACGACACCGCGAAGTACGTCGGCTCCTCGGCGGCAGGCACCATCCCGTTCCTCGACATCGGCAACCGCTACGTGTGGGTGGGCGCGCCCTACGTTCCCTCGGACCTCCTCAAGAAGCAGTGGCGGACCATCGCCCAGGAGCTCGTGACCCTGGGCAAGACGGGCCGGGGCGACAGCAACATCCAGGCGATCGCCCGCGGCGCCAATGAGTTCACCGCCGCCGTCTGCAGCGAGGACGGCGGCCAGCCGGCCAGCGTGTGCAAGGCGGCCGGCGTGGTGGCCGCGCAGGGGGGGCTGCCGAAGTGACGCCCAAGGGCGGTGGCAAGGCCAAGGGAGGCGCCGGAGCGCAGCGCGCCGCGCCGTCTACGCCCCTCGTGCAGCGCCTGACCGAGCGCGTCGACCAGGCGCGCCTGCCCTACCGCGTGGCGATCGGCGGCGCGGGCGCCCTGGCCTCGGTCTATCTGACGATCCTCCACTTCACCACGTCCGCGGCCCTGGGCTGCCCCGAGGGCAAGCTGATCAACTGCTCCGCCGTTCTCACGAGCCCGGAGTCGAGCATCCTCGGCATCCCGGTGGCGGCCTTCGGCCTCGTGTTCTTCCTCGGCTACCTGGCGAGCGTGTACGCGCGGACGCGCCTCTCCTCGCCGCGCCAGTCCCAGTTCGGCCTGGTCTGGTCGCTGGGCGGCGGGGTTGCGGTGCTCGCCCTCGTCTACGTCGAGCTGTTCATCGTCCACTACGTCTGCCTCTGGTGCTCGTTCACGCACCTCATGGCCCTCTCCCTGTTCGTGCTCGAGCTGTGGCCGACCGCTGCCACCGACGACCTGCGCGCTGACGAGCGTCGCCGGGCCCGGCAGACAGCCGCACGCCCGCGCCCCCGTCCCGGGCACCACTAAGGGCGCGCCGTTGACCGACCTCGGATCGCTGGCGCTCGTCGGCCCGGCCGGAGAACCCGTCAGCCTGCGCCGCACCCTCGCCTCGCACGGCGTGGCGAGCCTGCCGCCGAACACCGTCGACGTGGAAAGTGGGCGCCTCGCCACCACGCTCATGGTGGGCGAGCGCGCCTTCACGGTCGTCGTCGAGGCGGACGGTCCGGGCCGGATCCGGCTCGGCGCTGCGCACGGCGCGCCGACGCCGGCCGAGGCGCGTGCCCTCGGGGGCGCCATCCGCCACATGCTCCGTCTGGACGACGACCTCTCCGCCTTCTACGCGCGCCTGCGCTCCGACCGCCTGCTCGCGTGGGCGGCCGCCGGTGCCGGACGCATGCTGCGCAGCCCCACGGTGTTCGAGGACGTCGTCAAGACGAACTGCGCGTGGTCGGCCACCGAGCGCATGGTCCATGCCCTGGTCGAGCACCTGGGCCGCCCATCCCCGGGCGGGCGCGCCTTCCCCGACCCGGCGGCGATGGCCGAGGCGGCCCCCGAGTTCTATCGCGACGTCGCCCACAGCGGCTACCGCGGCGCCTACCTGCGCTCGCTCGCCACCGCGGTGGCCGACGGCCGTCTCGATCTCGAGACCCTCGCCGACCCTGCCCTGCCCGACAAGGAGGTGGAGCGCCGCCTGCTCGCCCTGCCGGGGGTGGGCCCCTACGCCGCCGCCCACGTCATGCTCATCGCCCTTGGCCGGAGCCGGCCGCTCATCCTCGACTCGTGGACGCGACCGACCTATGCACGCCTGAGCGGCAGGCCGGCCGACGACGACGCCATCCGGCGCCGCTTTCGGCGCTACGGCGACAAGGCGGGCCTCGCCTTCTGGCTCTACCTCACGCGCGACTGGGTGGCCGACGAGGCGGTCTGAACCGGGCTGCCCGTGGCCCGCCCCTCCCACCGAGTCCAGGAGGTGCCCTATGCCCGCTGGTGACCCGCGCTACCCGATCGGTCCCTTCGCGCCGAGCCCGCCCACGGACGCGGCCGAGCGCGGCCGCCTGATCCAGGTCATCGCCGACTGCCCCGACCGGCTCGCGTCGGCCGTCCGAGGCCTGGACGAGAGCCAGCTCGACACGCCGTACCGCGCCGGCGGCTGGATGCTGCGCCAGGTCGCGCACCATCTTCCGGACAGCCACATGAACGCCTACATGCGCTTCAAGCTGGCGCTGACGGAGGACGCGCCGACGATCAAGCCGTACGCCGAGGACCGCTTGGCCCGACTCGCGGACTACGGCCGCACGCCGCTCGAAGTCTCCGTCACGCTCCTGACCGCGCTTCACGCGCGCTGGGTCGTGCTTCTCGAGAGCATGGACGACAGGGCCTGGGAGCGCACCTTCGCGCACCCCGAGACGGGCATCCAGACCCTGGCCCAGGCGCTCGACCTGTACGCCTGGCACAGCCGCCACCACGTGGCGCACATCACGTCGGCCCGGGCACGGCACGGCTGGTAGCAGGCGCCGCTCGGGCGCCTCCCTCCGTCTTCGCGCAGTCAGGGGGTCCGCGGCCTTAGCTGAGCGACAGCTCGCCCGCCCGCACGGGTGCGCGCGCGTAGTTTTCCCCCTCCACCGGCGAGCCGGCGAGGCGTCGCAGCATCGCCAGCTGGCCGACGTGGGTCAGCGCGTCGGCAAGCGGTCCCTGCAGGGCGCGCAGTGGGTCATAGCGCCACACGTCTGCGACCGCCACCGCGCTGTCCAGCTCCCTCAGCGCGGCCTCCAGGCGGGCGACCTCCTCGGGCCAGGGGAGCGTGGGCGTCTCCCGCCGCGGTCCGCCCGTCAGGAGGCCTTGGGAGAAGTAGCACAGGCCG
>JAKASY010000160.1 GCA_021817625.1 Bacillota bacterium
ATCCAAGCGCGATCAGGCCCCGACGTAGGCGGCGAGGTGCTGGCCGGTGAGGGTAGAGCGGCCAGCCACGAGCTCGGCCGGAGTGCCCTCGAAGACGATCCGTCCCCCGTCGCGGCCGGCTCCCGGGCCCAGGTCGATGATCCAGTCGGCGTTGGCCATCACCGACTGGTGGTGCTCGACGACGATGACCGACTTGCCGGCGTCCACGACCCGGTCGCGCCACGTTCAACCGCGATCGTACCGCTGCCCCGCGCGGACGGGACGTTGAACGAGAATGCGCTGGGCGGCCGGATGTGCGGCTCGGCGAGCCTGCTGAAGAGGATCCGAAGCATGGCGTTCGCGTCGGTGGCCGTGCCCACCGTGGAGCGGATGTCGCCGCCCATCCGCTGCTGGTCGACGATGATCGCGGTCGTGAGCCCTTCGAGGACGTCCACGTCCGGGCGGGGAAGCGTGGGCATGAAGCCCTGCACGAACGCGCTGTACGTCTCGTTGATGAGCCGCTGCGACTCCGCCGCGATGGTGTCGAACACGAGCGAGCTCTTGCCCGAGCCGGATACGCCGGTGAACACGGTCAGCCGGCGCTTTGGGATCTCGACACTCACGTCTTTGAGGTTGTTCTCGCGCGCGCCGCGTACGCGGATCCGATCATGGCGGTCGGCCTGATGCGGTGGCGGCGACTGCGCGTCCGGTAGAGTGGTCATGCTCATCGGGTCTCCATGTGCACGGCGGGGCCGCCGTCGCGGCCTCCCGCCGGCGTGGCTTGGATCGGCCCCTCCAGCTTCGAGCGGTGCGTCGGGCCGCCACGCAACCGCTCATGCCGGGAAGGGGGGAACGGAAAGGCGGGGTCTCGCCGCCTGGCCGGGGCTACCGATCCGCCAGCAGGCTCTGCAGCTGGGCGACCATGTGCGTCCAGCCGTACTTCGCCCCGCCGATCTCCTGCTTCGCCGCGCGGTCGAAGCCGCTCTGCTCCAGGTGCAGCCGGGTGGCGCCGGTGTCGGCCGCCGTCAGCGTCCACGTGACCGTGGTCTGGTGCAGAGGGCTGCCTCCCACCTGCGTCACCCACGTGTAGGACAGCTGGCGCGGCTCGTCGACGGTCAACACCTCGCAGTCCACGACGCCTGTCCAGCCGCTCTCCGCCTTGCCGCGGAACTGAAACTTGTGCCCGACGACCGCCCGGAAGTCGTCGGTCTCAAACAGCGTCCACTTGGAGAGCGTGCTGGAGTCGGTCAGGGCGTGCCAGACGCGCTCGACCGGGCTCTTCAGCTCGAAGTCCAAGGACACGGTCTCGCTCACTCGGTCTCCTCCTCCAGCAGCTCCCTCAAGCGGTCGACGCGCCGCGTCCAGAACCGCTCGTAGAACGAGACCCACCGCTCCACCTCGCGCAGGGGCGCGGCGTTCAGATGGTACCTGGTTTCGCGTCCAACCTTGCGATCCTCCACGAGGTTGGCCTCCTTGAGAATCGCCAGGTGCTTGGACACGCCGGTACGTCCCATCGGGAACTGTGCGGCCATCGCGTGCAAAGACAGCTCGTCGGCCTCCGCCAGGAGGCCCAGCAGCTTGCGGCGTGTCGGGTCGGCAATCGCGCTGAAGGCATCCCTCATGGGTCCCACCCTCATCCGCTGGCGGCTGTAGGGGGCACCAGCGGCCATTCCATCATCGGTAGTCGGGCTGGCTGGCCTGTGCTCGGATGACCCGGTACGGTCGTCCGTAACGCGGCGGACCCGCCGTCAGCGCCCGCACCGCGGCGTGCGCCGACCGCGCAACGCCAAGCCGAGCCCTCGGGCAGACGTGACCAGCCGCTCGCGATCGTCCGGCGCCTCAGCGGACGGCCTGCTTCACGAGCGCGGCGATCCGTGCCTCGTCCGCGGCGGTCAGCTCGGTCAGGGCATAGGCGCACGGCCACATGCTGCCCTCGTCGAGCCTTGCCTTGTCGCTGAAGCCGAGGGTGGCATACCGCGTCTTGAACTTCTGCGCGTCCTGGAAGTGGCAGATGACGTTGCCGTTCTTGGCATAGGCGGGCATGCCATACCACAGCCTCGGTGAGAGATCCGGCGCGGCGGCCATGACGATCGCATGGACCCGCTCGGCCAGGGCGCGGTCGTGCTCGCCCATTCCCGCGATCTTTTCGAGCACGGCGCTCGCCCCGTCGGCCTCGCTCGCGCCCTTGCGCCCGGCCGCCTTCATCTCTCGCGCCCGTTCCTTGATGGCGGCCCGTTCCTCTTCGGTCCATGTCTCGGCTGCGGAGCTGCTCTTGGCGGACCTCTGCGCTTTCACAGCAGGTTCCCTCCTGCGGATCTGGCTGAGCGCGGCATCACCCGGTCGCAGGCAATCGAGCCGGTGCGGCCCGATGGCCTTATACGCGGCGACGCCACGCGCGGGAGACGGGGTCGGGGTCAGCGGTCCTGAAGCAGTCCCAGTACGTTGCCGTCGGGGTCGGTGATCGTGGCCACCAGACGCCCGCCGCCGACGTCGCGCGGTGCCTCCTTCACCGCGGCACCCGCGGCGGTCACCTCGGCCACTTTCGCCTCGATGTCCGTCACGTGCCAGTAGGCCACAGGTGAGCTCATTCCCTGCGGCCCACCGCCGGGCACCAGGCCGATGTGCTGGCCCCCGGCCTCGAAGCCAACGTAGTAGGGTGCGTCCGTCGCGGGCTCGAGGCCGAGCAGAGCGGTATACACCGCCTTTGCCTTCGCTATGTCGGATACGGGATGCAGCACGGTGCGGATGCCCAGCGTGCCACTCACCTGATCTCTCTCCTCCGCCAAGCGATTCGAGAACGCGCAGTCCGTCCAGTGGTTCCGGCGCCCCCGACCATCGCGCCACCATTTGGTGTCGCCACGCGACTATAGGACACCAATTGGTGTCCTGTCAACCCCAAAGGTTGCGGGGCGGCACCGTGGAGTCCGGGAGCTGTCCGGTGCGACCCGCTATGGGCCGCCCATGCCGCGCACAGCCCTCCGAAACCGGCGTCAACGCCGCTGCGGTGGGTGGTGACCCGCTCGCCCGGCTCACGCGAAACATCGGCACGCATCCGGCCCACGCACACGCGCCCGCTATCGTGGGTCGCTGGCGAGACGAGCGCCCTGGTGGGACTCGTCATCGGTGGCGTGCCGGTGGTGGCCGCGCTCCTGGCGGCGCTTGTGGGTCACGAGCATCTGGACGGGCGACGCTCACTCGGGCTCGTGCTCGGCTTCGGCGGTGTCGTGGTCATGCTTGGCCTCAGCGGTGGCGCCGTCGGCCTGCGCTCCTTGGTTGAGCTCGGCATCGTCATGGTGGGCTACGCGGCGGGCCGCTGATCATTGTGCGAAAGCTCCAGGACGCACCCGCGATCGGGGTCGTGGCCATCTCCCTGAGCCTCTGCGCCCTGGGCTACGCCCTGCCGACCGTCCTCGCCCTCCCGTCCACGTTGGCGGCGCGGCACTCTGGGCGCTTGTGATCCTCGGCATCGTGTGCACGGCCTCCGCCTTCCTGATCGAGTTCGCCCTGGTCGCCGAGGCGGGGCCGGTGCGGGCCACCGTGATCACCTATGTGAACCCCGCCGTCGCCGCGGTCCTGGGCGTCGCCATGCTGGGCGAGCGCCTGACCGACGGCATGGTGGCGGGATTCGCCCTCATCCTCCTGGGATCGGTCGTCGCGACGCGCCGCTCTGGGGCTACCGTGTCCGCCGCGGCCGGGTAGCGGCGCGGGCGCCTGGCCAGGGCCATCACGACCGCGCGTCATCCCGTTGATGCTCAGGGCATGCGCGTGCAAAGCGGTCCGGGCGGAGCGTTCCTTGCGTCCTGCGTGTCGAGACCGGTCGCACCGGGGATGACGCGGGGCGCCGCGGCCATGCGCGCCGCGCGACTGGCCGCGCGGGCAGCCGCCGCTTGGGCGTTGCCATCGGGAGGCGACCGCGTCCTGCCAAGTGCTCCTGATCGTGCTGCCGCCGGGAGGCCTGACCGACCTAGCGCTCGAATGCCCGGTGAGCCGAACCTTGGGAGGACGGCCCGCGTCTGACGGGCCGGTCCTCAGGCACGAGGAGGTAGTGCGTTTTGAACACCGACGACGTGGTCCGAAGCGTGGACCGCCACGCCGACATGCTCGTGGACATAGCCACCCGCATCTGGCAGAAGCCGGAGCTCGGGCTGCTCGAGTTCTCCGCCAGCCGCCTGCAGGCGGAAGCCCTGCGGGCCGAAGGCTTCACCGTGGAGCAGGGCATCGGCGGCATGGCCACGGCCTTCGTCGCCACCTGGGGGGAGGGCGGGCCGACGGTCGGCATGCTCGGCGAGTTCGACGCCTTGCCGGCCCTGTCCCAGGACGCGGTTGCGGAGCGCCGGCCGGTCGCCGAGGGGCAGCCCGGGCACGGCTGCGGGCACAACCTGCTCGGCACCGCCGCCCTGGGTGCGGCCATCGCCCTCAAGGAGGCGCTCTCGGCCCAGGGCGTCCCGGGCACGGTCAAGTACTTCGGCTGCCCCGCCGAGGAGTCGCTCAACGCCAAGGGCTTCATGATCAAGGCGGGCGCCTTCGAGGGCACCGACCTCTGCTTCTACTTCCACCCCGGGCCGGAGACCGCCGCGGGCATGTCTTCGTGCCTCGCCACGGCGACCGCCACGTTCACGTTCCACGGCGTGGCCGCCCACGCCGCCCACAACCCCGAGCGCGGTCGCAGCGCCCTCGACGCCGTGGAGCTGATGAACGTCGGCGTGAACTACCTGCGCGAGCACGTGCCGCCGGATGTGCGCATCCACTACCAGGTCACGAACGGCGGCGGCGCCCCCAACGTCGTTCCCGACCTCGCGGCGTCGCTCTACTTCGTGCGCGCCGCCACGCGGCCCAACGTGGAAAGCGCCTACGCGCGCGTCGTGGACTGCGCCGAGGGCGCGGCGCGCATGACCGGCACGCGCGTGGAGGTGCGCCTCACCGACGGGCTCTGGAACATCCTCCCCAGCCGCGCGGCGGCCCTGGCCCTGGCGGACGCCATGGACGCCCTCGGGCCGGTGCCCTTCGACGCGCAGGACCGCGCCTTCGCCGCAGCCCTTCAGGCCTCGTGCGACAAGGAGGCGGTGGCGGAGGCGCGGGCGCGCTACCGGGCGTTCGGCGAGCGCGCCCCGGCCGACGACGACCCTCTCGTGAGCCGCAGCCTCGGCCTCGCCGGTGAGGGCACCTACGGCTTCTACTCCACGGACGCCTCCGACGTCTCGCGCGTCGTGCCCACGGGCTTTCTCTCCGTCGCGACAGCGCCCATCGGCACCCCGGGACACAGCTGGCAGAACGTCGCCGCGGCGGGGTCGCGCGTCGGCATGAAGGGCATGCTCTACGCCGCGCGTACGATGGCAGCCGCGGGCCTGGCCGTCATCCGCGAGCCGGCGCGGCTCGACGCGGCACGCAGCGACTTCGAGGCGGCGATGGCGGAGAGCCCCTACCGCCTGCCTGTGCCCGAGCTCGTGCCGCCGCCGCACGTGCCCGCGGACGCCCCGTGGCGCGCGACCCAGGCCGTGCGCTAGGCATCCCGCGCGCTTTCCTGCACAGGCGTGGGCGGCTACGATCGGCCTGGGGGGTGGCGCCGTGGAGCCGGCGTTCGTGCTCGTGCACAGCCCGCTCGTGGGGCCGAGGACGTGGGAGCCGGTGGCGTCGGCGCTGGGTGCTCGGGGCCTGCGGGCCGCAG
>JAKASY010000161.1 GCA_021817625.1 Bacillota bacterium
CGCGCACGCGACCCTGGCCGTCTACCAGGCGGCGCTAACGCCCGGCGCAACGGTGCTGGGACTGTCGCTCAGCATGGGCGGCCACCTCACGCACGGGAGCGCCGTGAACTTCTCGGGCAAGCTCTACCGCTTTGTCGCCTACGGCCTCGATCCGGAGACGGAGCGCATCGACTACGAAGAGCTCCGGCGCGTCGCCCTGGCCGAGCGCCCGAGGCTCATCGTCACGGGCGCGAGCGCCTACCCGCGCGTCATCGACTTCGCCGCCTTCCGCGCGGTCGCCGACGAGGTCGGGGCGCGGCTGATGGTGGACATGGCGCACATCGCCGGCCTCGTGGCCGGCGGCGTGCACCCGAGCCCGGTGCCCTACGGCGACTATGTCACCACCACCACCCACAAGACGCTGCGCGGGCCGCGCGGCGGCCTCATCCTGTGCCGGGCGGAGCACGCGAAGAAGGTCGACTCGGCCGTCTTCCCCGGCGTCCAGGGCGGGCCGCTCATGCACATCATCGCCGCCAAGGCCGTCGCCCTGGGCGAGGCGCTCACGCCGGCGTTCGCCGACTACGGCCGGCACGTCGTCGACAACGCGCAGGCGCTCGCGCGCGGTCTCGGCGAGCGGGGCTGGCGCCTGGTGTCCGGCGGCACGGACACGCACCTCCTGCTCGTGTCCTTCGTCGGGCGCGACATCACGGGCAGGCAGGCCGAGGAGGCGCTCGGCCGAGCGTCGATCACCGTGAACAAGAACGCCGTGCCGGGCGACCCGCTGCCGCCCCGCGTCACCTCCGGCATCCGTCTCGGCACGCCGGCGCTCACCACGCGCGGCATGGGCACGGCGGAGATGGAGGCGATCGCCGGCTGGATCGACCGCGTGCTGCGCGCGCCCGACGACACTGCGGTGGTCGCGGCCGTGGCGGACGAGGTGGCGGCGCTGTGCCGGCGCTTCCCCTTCTATCCCGAGCGCATGATGGCCGAGGCCTAGGCATGGCTCGATCCGCCACTCGCGCGTCGGCGCGATAGCGGGTATCGTTGAGACCATGAGGCCGGACCGTCCGGCCGATGTCTTGCCGGCTGCCCCCTGACGGCGGAGGGGACGAGCCAGGCGCACGCGAGTAAGGAGCGAACCCGATGATCTCGAGCAACGACTTTCACAACGGCGTGAGCCTGGAGATCGACGGCGAGGTGTACGTCGTGGTCGAGTTCCAGCACGTCAAGCCGGGCAAGGGCAGCGCCTTCGTCCGCACGAAGCTCAAGAACGCGCGCACGGGGGCGGTGGTCGACCGCACCTTCAACGCCGGCGAGAAGCTGTCCCGGGCGCAGGTGGAAAAGCGGGAGGTGCAGTTCCTCTACGCGAGCGGGGACGACTGGACGTTCATGGACAACCAGACCTACGACCAGTTCACGTTCTCGCGCGGCGACCTCGGCGACGCGCCGAACTTCATGACGGAGAGCATGACGCTGAACCTCCTCTTCCACGGCGAGCGCCTCATGGGCGTCGAGCTGCCGAACTCCGTGACCCTCAAGGTCGTGGAGACGGACCCGGGCCTCAAGGGCGACACGGCCCAGGGTGGCACCAAGCCGGCCAAGCTGGAGACCGGCTACGTCGTCAAGGTGCCGCTGTTCGTCAACCCGGGCGACAGCCTGATCATCGACACGCGCACCGGCGCCTACCTGTCGCGAGGGTAAGGCGCGAGGCCAAGAGCGCTAGGGGGGATTGGCAGTGGCGAGGGCCGACGAGGGCCACGACGTGAGCGAGGCCGAGATCGCCGTCCACTGGCGCGAGGAGGGCTACGTGCAGCCTCCCGCCGACTTCGTCCGGACGGCGAACCTCACCGACCCGGGCGTGTACGAGCGCATGTCGCTCGACCGCTTTCCCGACTACTTCGCGGAGCACGCCGCGCTCCTCACCTGGGACGAGCCGTACGAGAAGATCCTGGACACGAGCGAGGCGCCGACCTGGAAGTGGTTTTCCGGCGGCCGCCTGAACGCCTCCTACAACTGTCTCGACCGCCATCTGGAGAGCGCCCGCAATCGCGTGGCCTTCCACTTCGTCCCCGAGCCCGAGGACGAGGCCGTGACGAGCGTGACCTACCAGGAGCTCTGGCGACGGGTGAACGCCTTCGCCGCGCTCTTGCGCGACGAGGCGGGGGTGCGGGCCGGCGACCGCGTGACCATCCACATGCCGATGACCGTGGACCTGCCGGTCGCCATGCTCGCGTGCGCGCGCCTCGGCGCGATCCACTCGGTCGTGTTCGGCGGCTTCAGCGCGCAGGCGTGCGCCGACCGCATGGTCGACAGCCAGAGCCGGGTGTTGGTCACGTCCGACGCCTACTACCGCGGCGGGCGCCTGCTCGACCACAAGTCGAAGGCGGACGAGACGGTGCGCGCCGCCGCCGCCCAGGGGCTGAGCGTGGACAAGGTGCTGATCTTCCAACGCCACGCGGACCGCTACTCGAGCGAGACGCCGCCCGTGGCCGGGCGTGACGTGCTCGTCGGCGAGGCCCTGCGCACGCGCTACGCGCGCGCGCGCGTGGAGCCCGTGGGCGTGCGCGGCGAGGATCCGCTGTTCCTCATGTACACGAGCGGCTCGACCGGCAAGCCCAAGGCGATCCGCCACGGCACGGCGGGCTATCTCGCCTGGGCGGCCTGGACCTCGAAGTACGTCCAGGACATTCAGGCCAGCGACGTCTACTGGTGCATGGCCGACATCGGCTGGATCACGGGGCACTCGTACATCGTGTACGGCCCGCTCCTCTTGGGCGCCACGGGCGTGATCTACGAGGGCGTGCCCGGCTTCCCGGACGCGGGCCGTCCGTGGCGCGTGGCCGAGGCGCTCGGCGTGAGCATCTTCCACACCTCGCCGACGGCCATCCGCCAGCTGCGCAAGGACGGGCCCGACGAGCCCGGCCGGTACGACTTCCGCTTCCGCATCATGACCACCGTGGGCGAGCCGATCGAGCCCGAGGTGTGGCGCTGGTACCACGAGCGCGTCGGCAAGGGCGAGGCCGCGGTCGTCGACACCTGGTGGCAGACGGAGACGGGCGGCTGGCTGATCACCCAGGTCCCCGCGCTCAGGCCCATGAAGCCTGGGAGCGCCGGGCCTGCCCTGCCGGGGATCCATCCGGCGATCCTGGACGAGGACGGTAACGAGGTGCCGGCCGGCAGCGGCCGCGCCGGCAACCTGTGCATCCTCAACCCCTGGCCCGGCATCACCCAGGGCATCTGGGGCGACCACGAGCGCTTCGTCCGCACCTATTTCGCCAAGTACAACCGGGACCCCAAGAGCACCCACTGGCGCGACTGGCCCTACATGGCGGGCGACGGCGCGATGCAGGCGGCGGACGGCTACATCCGCATCCTCGGGCGAATCGACGACGTGATCAACGTCGCCGGCCATCGCCTGGGAACCAAGGAGCTCGAGAGCGCCGCGCTTAAGGTGGACGGCGTCGCGGAGGCGGCGGTCGTGGCGGCGCTCGACCCGGTGAAAGGGCGCGTGCCCGAGATGTACGTGTCGGCGGAGCCCGGCGCCGACGCCGCGGCGATCGCGAGCGCCGTACGAGACGCCATCACGCGGGAGATCGGGCCGATCGCGCGCCCGCGCCACGTGTGGGTGGTTTCCGACCTGCCGAAGACGCGCTCGGGCAAGATCATGCGGCGCATCCTGGCGGCGATCTCCAACGGCCAGGCGGACGTGGGCGACATCACCTCTCTCGCCAACCCCGAGACGGTGCAGAGCGTGCGCGCGCTGGTGGCGGCGAGCGCGCCGCGCGAGGCGGCCGGGGCCTGAGCAGCGCCGGGGCGGCGGCCTGGGAGCCGCCGGCGTTCACGCCGGCAGAGCGCGAGCGCCTCGTCGGGCGTGTGCTCGCCGCGCTCAAGGAGCGCTGCGGCGGGGCGTTGCGCGCGGTGGCGCTCGAGGGCTCCACCGCGAAGGGCCTCGCGGCGCCGCGCTCCGACCTCGAGTTTCGCGTCATCCTCTCGGGGCGGGTCGACCGCTGGCATACGCTGTTCATGGACGGCATGTTCGTCGGCCTGAGCGTCTCGACTTGGGCCCAGACGCTCCGGGACGCGCGCACGGTCGACTACGAGTGGCCGCTCAAGGGCGACCGCTTCACGGCATGCCGGGTGCTCCACGATCCCGAGGGCCTGTACGCGCGTCTTCGTGGCGCGGCTGTCCGCGCCGAGGCGCGGGCGGACTTCACCGCGCTCGTGCGCGAAGCCCTGGCGGACATGTACGAGCATGTGCTCAAGCTCATGTGCCTGGGGGACGGAGCGCTCTCGCTCACGGCCGAGGCGCGGGAGGTGGCTTTCTGGGCGGCGATCGCCGCGGCGCTCGCGAACCGCCACCTCTACGCCTCCAGCCGGCGCATGTTCGAGGACGCCCTGACGCTGCCCGGGATGCCGGCCGTGTTCGCGCCCGCCTTGCAGGCGCTCCTCTCATCGGGCGACGCGGCGCCGGCTGTGCGGGCCGCGGCCGGCCGGCTCTGGCCCGCGATGCGGGAGTGGGGCGAAGGGCTCGGGCTCACGTGGGAGGACCCAGCGCTTCAGAGCGTGTAACCGGCCGGCGCGCTGTGGCGAGAGCAGGCCGGGTGGGGGGATAGGCATGTCAAAGGTGGTCAGCATGCGACTCAAGCCGCAGGTCTGGCAGCGCCTTGGCGCGATGGCAAGGCGGCTCGGACGCACACCGAGCGAGACCTCCGCCCTGCTTGTGGACGAGGCACTGCGCAGCGCGGAGTTTGCGTTCGTGCAGTTCCGCGACTCGCCCGTGGGGCGCCAGGCGTACGTGATCGGCACCAGCCTGGCCGTCTGGGAGGTGGCGTTCCTCGCGTGCTTCTTCGAGGGCGATGCAGAGCGCGTGGCCGATCACCTTGGCTGGCCGACGACCAAGGTCCGCGCGGCCCTCAACTATGCTGCCGCATACCCGGACGAGGTCGCGAGCGCCATCCGAGACAACGAGGCTGGTCCCGATGCGCTCCGGCGGGCCCTGCCAGGGCTCGAAGACGTCCTCGTTGAGCCGTGAGGCTCCTCCTGGACGAGCACTTGAGCCCGGCGCCGGTCGCCGCGTTGGCGAAGCTGGGCGTGGACGCGGTCGCCCTGAGCACGTGGCAGGGCGGGCGCTACCGCGAGTCGTCCGACGAGGTGCTGCTGACGGCTGCCGCGTCCGAGAAGCGGATTCTGGTGACGTTCGACCAAAGGACGATACCGCCCCTCCTCAAGGGCTGGGCCGAGAGCGGACGGGCCCACGCCGGTGTCGTGTTTGTCGACCACCGGACAATCGCCCCGTCCGCCATCGGCGAGTTGGCGCGGGCACTCGCGCAGTTGAACGAGCGTCTTGGCGACCTCGATTGGACGGACCGGACAGCGTACCTGCGGCGGGCGTTGGTGTGACCGCGCCAGGCCTGTGGCGCCGTCTGGACCCGAGGGTGGCCATCGATAGCGTGGTCCAGAGGCGACCCCATCGCCGTTGCTGAGGGCTCGCTCGAGCGCACGCCTGCGTCGAGTGGGGGGCGACCGATCGACCGCGTCTGGGCGGCGCTGGTCGGCCTCTTGCGCCTGGCGCGCAAGCTGGCAAGGAGCGGGCACGTGTCGTGTCAGCGCGACCGGACCGCCCTGGAGGCGCGGTCATCGGACCGGTCGTGCAAC
>JAKASY010000162.1 GCA_021817625.1 Bacillota bacterium
GCCGTGGGCGGGCGGCGCCTGGTGCGCACGCTGCGGCCGATCGGGGACACGGTCCTCGCCATCGCCCCCGTGCCGGTGGCCGACGGGCCGGTGCGCTGGGTGCGCCTGTGGGAGCGCGGCGCCGGCGCGTCCGTGCCCCTCATGGCCTGGCGGGTGACGCTCGCGACCGCCCGTCCAGCGCCGGGACCCGCGCCCTCGCCCGGCTGGACCACCTGATCGCCGCGGCGGCGCACCGGAGCGTCAGGCGCAGCCGGGTGCGGCAGCCGGGCACTGGGATCCAATACCGGCGTGGACCGTCGAGGAGGAGGCGCGATGCCGGCTCCCTACCCCCCGATCGAGCCGTACGCCCACGGGCTTCTGGACGTGGGCGACGGAAACCGCATCTACTGGGAGACGTCGGGCAACCCCGCGGGCAAGCCTGCCGTCTTCCTCCACGGCGGCCCCGGCGCGGGCGGCGTGCGCGGCCCACGCAAGTCCTTCGACCCGTCCCGCTACCGCATCGTCCTGTTTGACCAGCGCGGCTGCGGGCAGAGCCTGCCGCACGCAAGCGAGCTGTCGACCCCCCTGCGCCACAACTCGACCGACAACCTGATCGCTGACATGGAGGCGTTGCGCGCCTACCTCGGCATCGAGCGCTGGCTTCTCTTTGGCGGCTCCTGGGGATGCACGCTCGCCCTGGCGTACGCCGAGCGCTACCCGCAGCGGGTGTCAGAAATCGTCCTTGCCAGCGTGAGCACCAGCCGGCGGTCGGAGATCGACTGGCTCTACCGCGGCGCGCGGCGCTTCTTCCCGGAGGCCTGGGAGCGCTTTCGGGCAGGCGCGCCCGAGGCCGAGCGGGACGACGACCTGGTGGCGGCCTACGCGCGTCGCATGGACAGCGCCGACGCCGACACGCGCACACGCGCGGCGGCCGCCTGGCTGGCCTGGGAGGAGGCCGTCCTCTCGCTCGAGGCGCCCCCCAAGGCGCCGAGAGACACCGACCGGCCCTCGCCGGACGACGTGGCCTTCGCGCGCATTTGCTCGCACTTCTATGCCCACGCGGCCTGGCTGGACGAAGGCGCCCTGCTTCGAGATGTCGGGCGCCTGGCGGGCATCCCCGGCGTCCTCGTCCACGGTCGCCTCGACCTGAGCTGCCCGGTCGAAAGCGCTTGGGAGCTCTCTCGCGCCTGGCCGGGCTCCCGCCTCGTGGTCGTGGACGACGCGGGGCACCGGCCGACGCCCGCCACGCTGGCCGCCCTGTACGGTGCGCTCGACCGCTTCAGCGGGACGTAGTCTCTGCCGGTGCTCGGCGACGCCCGGTGGCCCCGATCCGGAGCTCGGCGGCTCGGTGGCAAGACCCGATCCCGGCGCTGGCACGGGGCGTCAGCGACGGGCTCCCTTCCCCGGTGACGTGTTCGTCTCGCGGGTGACTGGCTCAGCTGCTGGCCCACAGCCGAGCACGCGCGCGTGCTGCTCGAGCGCCTCGACGACGTGCGCGTCCCAATACGCCCACGTGTGCGCGCCCGGGTGCTCGCGGTAGGTGTGCGGCACCGACCGCTCGCTCAGGCGTCGATGCAGGCGCCGGCTCCCCGGCAGGAGGGAGTCGTCCACGCCGCAGTCGATGCCCAGGGCGGGCGCGCGGGCGGGATCGGCGCGCTCGGCCAGGGCCTCGATGCTCGCCTCGGCGGCGAGCTCCTCCGGCCACCCGCCGGCGAGGAGCTCCGCCTGCGCGCGAAACGCTCCGGAGTGCGACCACACCGAGGCGAACCGATCGGGATGGCGCAGGCCCAGGTAGACGGCCCCGAACCCGCCCATGGACAGGCCGCCGATGGCGCAGGGCCCCGGCCGCGCCGGGAAGGTGGCCGCCACGTGCGCGGCCAGGTCCTCGATCACGAAGTCCTCGTAGCGCTCGCGCGGGCCGCGGTTGAGCCAGAAGCCGAGGCCCCCGTCCGGCAGCACCACGATCAGGGGCAGCGCCGCCACGTGGCGCACCAGGTTCGACAGGCGCACCCACGCCGTGTGGTCGTCGGACGCGCCGTGCAGCTGGTAGAGGACGGGGAACGACCCCGGCCCGGCCGCGCGCTCGGGCAGGAGCACGGTGTACGTCACGTGGCGTCCGAGCGCGGCGCTCGCGAACTGCATGGTGCCGATGTTCATCTGCGGACCGCCTTCCCTCCCGCCTCACATCACCGCCCCGCTTCGCCGGTGGGCGCGGCCACGCCTGCGCCGCGCGGGCAGGTGCACCGGCGCCGGGCCCGAAGTCGTGGTGGACGATCTTGTCACGAGGGGGGCCCCGCCCGATGGAGGATCGTCTCCTGCGCCGCGGCCTCCGGCTCGAGTACGCGACGCTGGCCTGGAACGTGGCAGGCACGGTGATCGTCGTGGCGGCCGCGTGGCGGGCGCGCTCGGTCGCCCTGGCGGGCTTCGGCCTCGACTCGCTGATCGAGATCTTCGCCTCGGTCGTCGTGGTGTGGCAGCTCACCGACGCGGGGGCGGGACGCGAGCGCCGCGCTCTGCGCCTGATCGGCCTGGCGTTCTGCGCCCTCGCCCTGTACGTCCTCGCCCAGACGGCGGTGACGCTCGCCGCCCACGTCCGTCCCGCCCCGTCGCCCGCGGGCATCGCCTGGCTCGGCGCCACGTTCGTGGCGATGCTCCTCCTCGCCCGGGGCAAGCGCGTCACCGGCGCGGCGCTCGGAAACGCCGTGCTGTCGACGGAGGGTCGGGTCACGCTGATCGACGCCGTGCTGGCCGGCGCCGTGCTCGTCGGCCTGGTGCTGAACGCGGCGCTGGGCTGGTGGTTTGCGGACCCGCTGGCGGGCCTCGTGGTCGTCTACTACGCCGTGCGAGAGGGCCTGGGAGCGCTCTTGGGCGAGCCGGCCTGACCCTTACGGCGCCGCCTCGGCCGTTGCCATCGCCCGCACCGCCGCGCGCAGCCTGGGCAGGATGCGAAGGGCAGTGCCGCTGTAGAGCATGCGCAACGCCCGGCCGCCGAGGCCAAGGCCGTACACCCGCCAGCGTCCCTGGGCGCCGGGCGACGGCTCCGCGTCCTCCGGCCGGTAGGGGAAGTGCTCGTCCTCGCTCTCGAGCGTCCGGTACACCACCCGGTAGTCCTCGGCCGTCGCCGGAAACACGTCGAGGCCGAACACCGCCCTGCCCGCGTACCTCGTCAGGAAGCGCCGGGCGGTGCGGGGCTGGCGGCCGAGCTCCGCGTGGCGGGCGGCGATGTCCACGTGCAGGTTGGGATGGCGGTCGAGCCTCGCCGCCACGCGGGCGAGGTCCTCGCTGTGGGAGGCGACGTGGGCGCCGATGAAGGTGGTGGCGGGGTTCGCCTCGAGCAGCGTCTCGAACTCCTCCTGCAGCTGCTCGAACGAGGGCATGCCCGGGCCGTAGAAGTGCCAGTCGGGGTGGGCGCTAAGCTCCTCGTAGCGCTCGTTGTGGCGGTCGAGGGGGGTGAAGAAGGCGACGGGGTCCGCCGTGTGGATGAGGACCGGCAGGCCGAGCTCCGCCGCCGTGTGCCAGATCGGGGCGAGGCGCGGGTCCGACGTGGCGAGGCGCCTTCCCTCCGGGTCGCGCAGGCGAAGGCCGAGATCCTTCCACACCTTCAGGCCCTCCGCCCCCGCCGCCGCCGCGTCGCGCAGGTCGCGCGCCATGCGCTCGCCGAACCCGGGCCGTTCGAGGCAGCGCGGCCAGTCGAACTGGGCGAACACGGCGAAGCGATCCGGGTAGGGCCCGCGCAGGCGCTCCATGTGCCGGCGCACGCGCTCGCCCACGCCGCCGTCGAGGTCCACGTACGCGGCCACGCCCGCCTTGTCCATCTCCGCCACGAGCGCGCCCACGTCCCGCACCTGCCACTCGTCGCTCGCCCACTGGGTGTGGTTGTGCATGTCGACGACGGGGAAGCGCGGGCGCTCGACGCGGTGGCCCGCCACCACGAGCTGGGAGATGGGGTCATAGTCCCTGAGGAGCAGGTCGTCCACGGTGCCCTTCCCTTCTTTCCGCTCTTTCCGCTGGGGCGCTACGGCTATCGCGGCGCGCCGGCCCGGATCGACCAGGCGCGCCGCCGCTCGAGCCTTGGCAGGAGGCCCTGGTGCGCCGCCACGAGGTCGTCGACCATGGCGGCCATCTGGTCCAGCGCCAGCGTGGCCGCGGCGTTGGGGTCGAGCATGACGGCCTCGTCCACCGCCTCCCGCCGGCCGCTGCGCACGGCCTCCAGGACCAGCTGCTGGGCCGTCACCGCGGCCCCGTTCAGGGCGGCCAGGGCGACCGGCAGCGCCCCTGCCGCCTCCGGCCGCACGCCGCCGCGCCCCGCGGTCGCCGCCACCTCGACCGCAGCCTCCGCCGCCAGGTTGTCGATGTAGCCGTCGTTCGCCACGTTCACCTGCAGGCGCGCCTCGCGCCCGGTCGTGAGGGCGTCCACGAGGAGCGGCGCGTACTCGTCGGAGGCCGGCAGGAGCATGGGCTCACGCGCCGCGAGCGCGGCCGCCAGGTGGTCGTAGCGCTCGATGTTCGCCTCGCTGCGCCTCAGGTACTCCCCCACGGGGATGCCGAGACGCTCGATCTCGGCCGGCGAGCGCATGAAGTACGGCACGTACTCCGCGTTGTGCTCGCTTGACTCGGAGACGAACACGCCCAGCCGCTCCATGAGCTCGAAGCGGACGCGGTCGCGCGCGTACACGTCCGGCCGCCGCGCCGCGCGGGCGAGGTCGGGGTAGGCGTCGCGGCCGTCCACGCGCAGCTCGAGGAACCAGGCCTGGTGGTTCACGCCGGCGGCCCGGTAGGTGAGGCGCTCGTGCCCGACGCCCAGATAGCCGGCCAGGGCCGCCGCCGTGTGCGCCACCGAGTGGCAGAGGCCGTACGCCTCGATCGAGGCCATGCGGGAGAGCGCGAGCATGACCATGCCCATGGGGTTCGTGTAGTTGATTAGGCGGGCGCCCGGCGCGACGCGCTCCATGTCGCGGCCGATGGCGAGCACCGCCGGGATCGTGCGCAGGCCCCGGAAGATGCCGCCCACGCCCACCGTGTCGGCGATCGTCTGGCGCAGGCCGTAGCGGGCGGGGATGTCGAAGTCGGCGCGAGTGGCCGCGTAGCCACCGACCTGGATGGTGTTGATCACGAAGTCGGCGCCGGCCAGGGCGTCGGCGCGCTCGGCGAAGGCGGCCACGCGGGCGCGGGCGCCGGACTCCTCGACCAGCCGCTCGACGAGCGCGAGGGCGGCGGCGAGGCGCCCCGGATCGGCGTCCACGAGGGCGAGGCGAAGGCCGTCGCGCAGACCCGGCCGGCGCAGGAGGTCGGACACCACCTGGCGCGTGAACACCATGCTGCCCGCGCCCACGAGCGCCACGCTCGCCACCGCGATCCCCCCTGCTCCCCGGCCCTTCCTCCCCCACCGGTTCGTCGACGCCCGGCCAAGCCCTGCGGACCTTTGTCGCGGCCGCTCGGCAGGGCGCGGCGGGGCAGCGGGAGAACTGGCGGCAGGGCCCTTGGTCAGGGGCAGCCGGCGACGCGGGACGGGGGTGGGAGCACGGGCGCGCTCTGGGCGGCGCTCTTGGCCGACGACCTCACCGGCGCGTGCGCCTCCGCCGCGCTCTGCGCGGACCTCGGCCTCGACGTTCGGGTGCGCCTCGCCCCGTCGGCCGCGGGCCCGGCGTCTGCGC
>JAKASY010000163.1 GCA_021817625.1 Bacillota bacterium
CCGCGTTGGCGCTGAGTTCGGACGACCAGCGCTATCTGCAGACCGTGGCGCGGTCGCGAACGGAGCCACATGGGCGTGTGCAGCGCGCGGCGACGCTCCTGGCTTACGCCGGCGGGCAGACGGTGGTGGCGGTAGCGCGTCAGCTTGGTCAACCGGTCACCACAGTCAACCGCACCGTGAACCGGGCGCTGGCGGTGGGCGCTCGCGCCGCCCTGGACGACCTCAAGCGTCCTGGCCGGCCGCGCAGGATCACGCCGGAGGCGCGTGCCTGGATCGTCTCGTTGGCCTGCCAGAAGCCCAAGGATCTGGGGTGGGCGCCGGAGCTGTGGACGGAGTCGCTTCTCGCCCGCTACGTTCGCGAGCATGCTGCCGAGGCCGGTCACCCGAGCGCCACCGGGGTCGCCAAAGGCACCGTGCACAAGATCCTGGCGGCCAACGAGCTGCATCCGCAGAAGGTGCGTTACTACCTCGAGCGCCGCGACCCCGACTTCGACCGCAAGATGGTCCAGGTCTACCACGTCTACCATCAGGTCACCCTCGACCTCAATGCCCTCGACGGTCGGCCCGTGGTGCGCCTGTCCTACGACGAGAAGCCAGGAATCCAGGCCATCGCTGTCACCGCTCCCGACCTGCCGCCGATCCCGGGCGCACCGGGCAAGGGTAGCTGGCAGCGCGATCACGAGTATGTCCGCCTCGGGACTGTCAGCCTCTTGGCGAGCATCGATCTGGCAAGGGGCGAGGTTGTTGGTCTGGTGCGCGAGCGCCATCGCAGTGCCGAGTTCATCGAGTTCCTCCGGAAACTCGACGCGCACTACCCACCCGACGTGAAGATCCAGATCATCCTCGACAATCACAGCGCCCATACCTCCAAGGAGACTCGGGCGTACCTGGCCACCGTACCGAACCGCTTCGACTTCGTGTTCACCCCGGTACATGGGTCTTGGCTGAACATCATTGAGATGTTCTTTGCCAAGCTCACCAAGCAGATGCTTCGGGGCATCCGAGTGGAGTCCAAGGAAGAGTTGGCCGAGCGCATCATGGCGTACCTGGACCAGATCAACGCTGATCCGGTCCCGTTCCGTTGGAAGTACCGCCTTGAGGACGCCCACGTTTCGCCCCTACCCGAAGCTACCGCCGTTTAGGAAGCGATCTACTAGACGTCTCGCCACGCGGTCTGCTCGGGTCGCTGGATCTGTCGGCAAGCCCGCTGCTGAGCGAGGCCCTCTGCCTGCCACCTGGTCCCCTTGGGCAGGCGGTGCGCCCCGACGACCATGTGCAGCTCCGTGGCCGTTTCCAATCGCCCCTCTTGTTCGGTCGTGGGGGGGCGCGACGTGCGCGGTGACGCCAGTCACGGTCGGGGCGGCCGCGCCCGCGTACCGTGGGCTACGGATCTATCTGGCCTCCGGGAGGTTACGACGAGGATGAACGCGATCCTGGATGTGCGCTCTCTCCCGCCGGCACAACGGCACGAGACGATCTTCTCCACCTGGGCTGCGCTGCCCGTGGGCGACTCCTTCGAGCTGGTAAACGATCACGACCCGCTGCCGCTCTACTACCAGTTCCAGGCGGAGCACACGGATCGCTTCGCCTGGGACTACCTGGAGCGCGGACCGGCCGTCTGGCGCGTGCGCGTCGGCCGCGTGCGCACCTAGCCGCAGATCAGGCGGTCGCCGCACGGGACACGGCATGCGGCACCGCGCCAAACCTCTTCGACCGGTTTGTGGTTGGCGCTCACTGCACTCGCCGCGCGATGTCCAGCCGCCAGACTGGGGAGCCAAAGGTTACGAAGGGGCCTGCCAACTCGTCCGCGTGTAGAGCCCGGAGCCGGTCCAGCAGGGGCCGCGGATCGCGGCTGTCGAGCACCTCCAGCACGCCTTCGAGGGGAACGACCGCCCACAGCCGGCCGATCGCGTCCCGCCCATCGGCGCTGGGCACGCCCCTCAGGTCCAAGACCACGCGCGTCATGACGTTGCCACCTTTGCGCTTTGTTGTCGCCGCTGCGAGTGTCGGCCCGCTGTATCCGCCGCGCCGTGACAAAACTCACCATCAGCAGCGGCTCGGTCCTTCGCCCGGCTTTGGATGATGGCCCAGCCAGGGCGCGGCAGCGTGCGGCGCCAGCTCCGAGGCGAACGTCGGGCGTGTTGGTGGCTGCGGTCGGTGTGGCGCCCTGCCGCACGCGGTAGGGCCGGGCGCAGGACGGCGGGCCGGGAGGTGGCGCCGATGCGCGTGGCTGTGTGTGTGAAGCCCGCGCCACAACCGGGAGAGATGGCGTTTGACGCCACACGCGGGCGCTTGGTTCGGGGCCGCCTGGCCTTGCGGCTCGGCAAGGCGGACGTCGCTGCGCTTGCGTGGGGCGTCCACCTAACGACGGACGTGCTCGCGCTTGCCATGGCGCCGCCGGCGGGACGGGATGCCCTGCTTGAGGCGCTCAGGAATGGCGTAGGGCGGGCGGTGCTTCTTTGCGACCCTCGCTTCGCCGGCAGTGACGCGATGGCCACCGCGCAGGTGCTGGCCCAATACCTACGGCAAGATCCACCCGATCTGGTTCTATGCGGCAATCGAAGCGCGGACGGCCGCACCGGCCAGGTGGGCCCGATGCTGGCCGCACTGCTGGGTTGGCCGCTGATCGCCGACGCCGTGGCCGTGCGAAGGCGGGAGGGCACGAGCGCCCTCACCGTGACGCGGCAGGCGGCCGGTCACCGCGAGCGGGCGAGCATAGACCTTCCTGCGGTGGTCACGGTGCGAGAGGCGGCCGCGGCGGCTCGGCGTGCCGCAGCGCCGCCGCAGTCGGCGGCCACCGTGGTGGTACTCGATGCGGCGAGCGCACACGTGCAGGCACCAGAGTCGCGCACGTGCGTTCTCGGAACCGAGCGCCGGCCACTCGACCGTCAGGGGCTTGTGCTCGTCGCCCCGAGCTCCGGGCAGGCGCAGGCTGCCATCGCTGACGCCCTGAGACAAACGCTCGGAGCGGACGGCAAAAGCTGTAGCCGACCGTCCGAGCGTTACGGGCTTCCGGTATGGGTGGTTGGGTCCGCGCGCGAGGGGGAAAGCGCAACCGCGGGGCTCATCGGCCAAGGGCGGCGCCTCGTCGGCCCTGGCGGGCAGGTGACCGTTTGGGTGCGCGGCCACCCGGAGCTGTCGTGCGTAGACGCCTGGTCCGCCGCCGGGGCCCACAGGGTGGTCTCCGTGGAGGGGCCGCACCGGGCGCTGCCCGATGCGCGGGTATTTGTCGACGCCCTGGCGGCGGTCGCGAGGCGCGATCGGCCTGGGCTCATCCTGGTGAGCGCCAGCAACACCGGGCGCGCGGTCGGCGCCCGGCTGGCGGGAGCGCTTGGCGCGGGCATGATCGGTGACGCGTGGGACGTGCGGTGGAATGGCGGGCGCCTGTTGGGCTATAAGCCGGTGGTGGGCCAGAGGACAGCGGTGATCGGCGCCACGACACAGCCAACCATCATCAGCGCCGCACCGGGCATGTTCGCGCCGCCCGCTGGACGCTTGAATGGGGCGGCCGTTCACGACACGGTCGTCGTCTCGGGCCGTCCGCCGCGCTGGCGCGCCCTGCCGGAGGCCGCAACGGGGTGGGCGCCGTCCGCCGACGCGAAGGTCGTGCTCGGGGTCGGACTTGGAGTGGGTCGCGCGGGCGTGGCTACCGTAGCGGCCATCGCGAGGGCGTCAGGCTTTGGCATCGCCGCGACCCTCGACGTCGTGGAGGAAGGCTGGCTGCCCGAGGCGTTGCAAGTGGGGCTGAGCGGTCGGGCGATCTCACCGACGGTCTATGTAGCGCTGGGCATCTCGGGCGCTGCCGAGCATCTTGCCGGGCTAAGAGGCGCGCACGTCATCGTGGCGGTGAACCGTGATCCGACGGCACCGATCTTCCGCCAGGCGGATGTCGGACTCGTCGCCGATTGGCGCGACGTCCTGACCTGGCTCGCGTCGATACTGCGCGACGTTGCGCCGCAGGCGAGCGCATGATCTCGCTGCGGCCGCGCAGGGCCATCAGCGGTGGTAGATGGCGCCAACGAGCAGCCTCGCCTCCGCTTCGCCGTGATTGGCGAGCGCGTGCGGCGTGTCGGTCGGGAACAAGACGAAGTCGCCAGGAGCGGTTTCGTGGACCTCGTCGGCCACGCTCAGCGTTGGTCGCCCGGCGATCACGTACGCGTATTCCGTGCGCTTGGGGTGCTGATGCCGTGGGTAGACGGCTCCAGGCATGAGGCGAATGAGCTTGGCCGTGCCCTCCGGGAAAGATGCCAGATCCTTGCCCAGAACACCCGCCACGTTTCCCGAATGCCACTCCCCGTCCCCGTCGCCGATGCGGTACGACATGCTACGGCCTCCCGTGCTATGGGGTAGCTACGCCTGCTCTGCCTCGAGGGTCGCGGCGACGGGTGGGGTGGCCGGGCGGCGAAGCCGCAGAGTCCACACCCGCGCGCGCTCCTCTTCTTCGTTCACAGCGCGGCGCAACGCAGCCAGAATGTCCGCTTGTGTCACGATCCCCGCCCACGTGCCATCCGGCTGGACTGCCACCAGCGCATGCTCGCCGGTGCGCGCCATCGCCTCCACGGCCTGGCGCGCGCGTGCGGTCGTCGGCACGCTCGAAGCGGTGTGCGCAAGATCCCCAATTGCGGCATCCCGGCCCAACACGGCCGCCGCCAGCACCGGTCCGGCGCGCACGACGCCTACGACCTTGCCGTCCTCGCTCAAGACCGGGTATACGTCGTGCTGGCGTCCGAGACTGGCGCTCATGGCGCGCGCGACTGCGGCCACAGTCGCCGCGGCCGGCAGGGTCTGCACGTAATCGCGCGACACCATGAGCTGGGCGACCGACACGCCCTCGAGGGGATGCACGCCATACTCGCGAGCGACGTGCACGCCGCGGCGAGCGACCTTCTCCGTGAGGATGGAGCGCGGAATCCAGAGCACGGTCACGGCCATGGCAGCCACTGAGCCAAGGAACACGGCGGTGATCGCGCCGAAGTCGTGCGTCGTCTCGAGCGTGAAGATCGTCGCCGTGAAAGGGGCTCGCATCGTGCCACCGAGCATCGACGCCATGCCCACGGTGGCCCATAGGGCGACGTGGTGGCCGGGCAGCGCCAGGCCGAGCACGGTGCCGAGTGCGCCACCGAGGAGCAGGAGCGGGGCCAGTACGCCGCCGGACGTGCCCGAGCTGAGCGAAATGACCCAGATCAGGGCCTTCACCACGAGCAGGGCGAGCGCAGCCCCGAGCAGGACGTGCCCAGCGTCGAGGGCCCGGATCGTCGGGTAGCCGACGCCCAGCGCCTGAGGCACGAGAAGGCCTCCAAGGCCGACGGCCAGTCCGCCGATCGCGGGCCACCACATCCAGTGGACGCGCAGGCGGGGGTAGCTGTCCTCCACGAAGTACACGGCCTTGGTGAGCAGGCCCGACGCGAGACCGGCGGCAAGGCCGACAGCCAGGCTCCAAGGCAGGAGCGCGACCTGCGTGAACGGCAGCGACACGGTGGCGAACACGGGATGGCTTCCCAGCAGCACGACGCGCATCACGTCAGCCACGGCCGCCGCGCACGCCACGGGGACGAGGCTGCGCGGGCGCCACTCGAATAGCAGGAGCTCGACCGCGAGCATCACCGAGCTGATGGGCGCG
>JAKASY010000164.1 GCA_021817625.1 Bacillota bacterium
GCCACTGCAGACCCAGACCGGCGAAACGGGCATCGAAGCGCAGCGCCGGTCCCCCCTTGGTGCGCGGGGCAACTCCCGGACCGACTACACCAGGTCGGCGCCGCCGGTGACCGCGATTGCCTGCCCGGTGATGAAGCGGGCGGCAGGACTGGCCAGGAAGGCCACCACGTCCGCAACGTCGTCGGGCTCCTGAAGGCGCCCAAGCGGCGTATGCTCAACGTACTCGTCACGGACCCGATCGGGGCTCAGACCGCGCAGGGCGCCTTCCCAGACGAGCTCGCGCTCCTGCATCGCGGTCCGCACGTAGCCAGGGCAGACCGCGTTCACGCGAACGCCGAGCGGTGCGACCTCAATCGCGAGACTCTTGGCGAAGCCGATGGCGGCCCACTTGGACGCCGCATAGTGGGCGAGCAGGGGAACACCGCGCAGCCCCGCCATGGACGCCGTGACGACGATCGAGCCCCGGCGCCGCCCCGTCATGTAGCCGAGCGCGGCCTTGGCAGTCAGAAACACGCCCTTGGTGTTGACGGCGAAGTTGTGGTCCCACTCCTCCTCTGTCAGGTCCACCGCTCGCGCCATGGTCGACACGCCTGCGTTGCAGCACACGAGGTCCACGGGCCCCAGTTCTTCCTCCACACGCTGGAACGCGGCCTCAACACTGGCCGATGACGTCACGTCGGTCTCAACGAACATGGCCGCGACACCGTCGGCAGGCGGCCTGAGATCCATGCTCACGACCCGCCAGCCATCACTGGCCAGGCGCGCCGCGATCGCCGCGCCGATGCCCTGACTGCCACCGGTCACGATCGCGCAACCGTCATGCGCCATGTGCCACACGACCTTTCTCGGCAAGCTCCGCACTGGCGGCCAAGAGGGGCCTCGTACGTTCGTACAGGTCCCGGTACAGCGAGTAGCCCACGTCGTACGCGCGGTGATGCCCGTCGCGCGGATGGTACACCTCGCGGTTGGTGGCGATCACCTCGGACACGGGTCGGTTCGGGAAGCGACCGACCCCCATTGCGGCCACGATCGCCGCCCCGAGCGCGCTTCCCGGGTGGTCCGGGTACGCCACCACGTCCCGGCCGAGCGCGTCGGCAGCGATCTGCTGCCAGAGCGCCGAGCGGGCGCCGCCGTCGGTGGAAAACAGGCGCCCGATCGGGTGTCCGGCCTCTTCAAGAACGTCGACGTGATGCCGAAAGCCGTACACGACGCTCTCGAGAACCGAGCGGAAGAGATGGGCGGCACCGTGATGAAGCATGAGGCCGAAGAAGACGCCGCGCGCGGCCGGGTCGAGGAGCGGCGTCTTCTCGCCCAGGAAGTAGGGCAGCACCACCAGTCCATCGCTGCCGGGCGCCACCTGGCACGCCGCGCGATCCAGGGCGGCGAGGTCGCCCTCGTCATGACCGGTCTCCGCCAGGAGCCATCGCACCAGCGAACCGCTGGTAGCCATGCAGCCGTTCAGAAGGTACCGGTCGGGCAAGTCATGGCGGTCGAAGTACAGCTTGGGGTGGAAGACCGCCCGCTCGGTGCAGTACAGGATGTCACCGGCGCCGCCGAACTTGATCAGCAGGTCGCCCGTGCCCTCCACCCCGGCTGCGAGGGCAGAGGCAACATGGTCGGCGCTGCCCACGATCACCGGGATGCCGCTCCGCAGGCCGAGCCGGGCGGCGGCCGCGGCGACAAGCGGTCCAGCGACCGCCAAGGGCTCGGCTGGCTGGGGCAGCCACTCGAGCGGCACGCCAAACGCGCCAAGATAGTCGTCCAGCCAGCGCCCCACGCGGACGTCGTACATGCCGCTCTCGATCGCCCAGTTGACCTCGACCGCGTACGTTCCCGTCAGCCACGACCGGATGTAGTCGTAGCTGCCCACGACGCGGCGGATGCGGCTCCAGACAGCCTCCTCGTGCGCTCTGATCCAGAGCAGCTTCGGGAGCACGTGCTGCTGGTTGAGAGCGCTGCCGGTCGCCGCGTAGATGGCGTCCAACGGCCAACTCCCCGCGATCGCGCGCAGCTCGCTGCCGGTACGGCCATCGCTCTGCTGGATCGAGGGTCGAAGCGGCGCTCCCTCCTCGTCGAGGACGATGGTGGCTGGGACCATGCCCGAGACCGCAAGCGCCTCGATGTGGCCGAGTTCCACACCTTGCGCCCGCAGGCGGTGCATGGCTTGGTCAATGGCACGCACCCAGTCGTCGGGCTCCTCCTCCGCCCAGCCGGGCTCCCGGTTCCGGAGGGCATAGGGGTCGCTGCGGACCGCCATGTAGGTTCCCGCCTCAGGGTCCAGCGCAAGGCACTTGACGGCGGTGGTGCCGACGTCGATACCGAGGACCGGCCGCACCAGCGCAGGCAAGCGTCCACCTCCCTCGCACCCTGCCACGGATGCGTCCGCCGCATCGCCCGTACCGCCCGCGGGACATGACGGCCCTAGGCCGCCGTGCCTAGACGGCCGGCACGGCCCGTTGCTGCTTGACCTGGTCCATGAACCGCTCGACCCGCGCCTGATCGACCGGGTTGAACGTGCGGCCTTCCACCTTGAGGGCGGTGCCCACGATGACGCCGTCTGCCCGGCGCAGATAGTCGGCGACGTTGGCGTGGCTCACGCCCGTGTTCACCAGGACGGGCGTCGACCCCACGGACGAAACCGCACGGACCACCGCTTCCACGTCAGCGACGGCCACCGGCTCGCCCGTCATGGGCCCTGATACGCAGATCGCGTCGGGCAGGCTTGAAAAGGCCACGGAGCGGGCAAGCTCCACCACGCTGCGCCGGCTGACGGGCTGCGCGAACTCGGCCGACACGTTGAACAGGAGCCGGATACGCCCACCCCCGCCCAGGGCGGCCCGCAGCCGCAGTGCCTCGGCCGCGCGGCTCTGCCACAGGCCCATGTCGCTGTCGTACACGCCGGTGAAGACCTCGCGCACGAAGGCGGCGCCCACGCTGTGGGCCAGCGCCACGGAGGCAACCGGATCCCACAGGATATCGACTCCGAACGGCACCGCAACCTCGTCACGCAACCGGCCGATGGTGTACGCCATGGCCGCCACAACCGAAGGAGTCGCGCTGAAGGTGTACGGGCGGTCGTTCTCATTGCAGAACATGACCGCGTCGACCCCCCCGGCCTGCAGGCGTCGCAGATCCTCGCGCACGAGGGAGACGACCCCATCCATGCCGTGGTTGCCATCATGGAGGGGAGTTCCCGGCAGCGCCGGCAGGTGCACCATCGCGATGACGGGCTTGGCGGTCCCGAACAGAGCTTCAAGCCAGCCCATGCGTCTCACCGACTCCCTTCCTGCGTTTCCCCGCTCACGACGGTCAGACGCGTCAGGTCCGAAAGGGCGGCCCGCGCCTCGCCGGGCACGCCGGCGTCCGTGATCAGGTGGTCCACCCGGTCGAAGCCGACGACCGCCATGAGCGCCGTCTCGCCATACTTCGACGAGTCCACAAGCGCGACCACCTGCTGGGACTGCTCGATGAACGCCTGTTTCACCTCGACGTCCTCGACGGAGAAATCCATGAGCCCCTGCTCAAGCGACCAGCCGGACGCGGAGACGAAGAAGGAGTTGAAGTGGAAGCGCTCGATAATCCCGCGCGCGACCGGCCCCGATGTCGACATCTCGCGCGGTCGCACGTGGCCGCCCACAAGGTAGACCGTCGGCCGGCCCCGGGTCAGGATCTCGGCGGCAGGTATGGACGCCGTGAACACGGTGATGTTTGGTCGCATCACGAGCGCGCGGGCCAGTTCGAGCGCGGTCGTGCCAACGTCCAGGGCGATCACTTGGCCCTCTTCGATCAGGCCGGCAGCGGCCTCCGCGATGTGGCGCTTCTCGGCGATGTTGCGGCGCGAGCGCTCGATGTACGACGGCTCGATGCCGAGCGCGTCGGGCATTGCCGCCCCACCCCGCACACGTCGAATCAGGCCTAGCGACGCCAGGGTGGCCAGGTCCCGACGGACCGTGGCCGCGGACACCCCCAGGCGCTCGGTAAGGTCCTGGATCGACATCTCGGGCTCCTGCTTGAGGAACTCCTGCACCTTACGGTGCCGCGTGGTCAACACCGCCACCACTCTCCAACGACGGAACTTCGTTCGGTGACCAGTTCTGCTCAAAGTCTATGGCACAGAGCGATCTGCGCGCAATAACTGTCCAGTTTCGCGCAGTCGGTTCCGTTACGGTCGGTCGAGAGCGTTCACCCGGAGCCGGAGCGCGGCCACGGCCTGCCGGTGCCGGATACGCACGTCCGACTCGCGCACGGTCGCGAGACGGCCGCTCTCAACCACGAAGCGACCGTGCACGAGTAGGTGATGCACGCGGCGCGGAGGGGCCAGGGCCAAAGCCGCGACCGGGTCATTCTCCGTGCCGGCGCCGGCCACCCCGGCCAGGCAGTACATGGCGATGTCCGCCTGCGCGCCGACCGCGATGCGGCCGAGCTGGTGCCGGTGGAGCACGTTTGCACCCGCGCGTGTCCCCAACGTGAGGGCCTGGCGGGCCGTCATGAGTCGGCGGCCTTCACGCAGGCGCGAAAGCAGCATCGCCATTCGCACCTCGCCAAGATGGTTCGCGACGTCGTTCGAGCCGCTTCCGTCCACGCCTAGGCCTACCTCCACGCCGGCGTCCAACAGCGCAAGCACCGGAGCCGCGCCCGCTCCCAGGCGCATGTTCGAGCTCGGGCAGTGCGCGACGCCCGTTCGTCCGCTGGCCAACGCTTCGATGTCCTCCTTGGTCAACTGCACGGCGTGGGCAACGAAGACATCCTCTTCGACCCACCCCAAGCCGGCGAGGCGCTCGATCGGCGTACAGCCATACCGCTCCCGGCAGTACGTCACCTCGGCAGCCGTCTGGGAGGCGTGCGTGTGACGAAGCACGCCATGGCGCCTGGCCAGGTCCCGCACATCGCGCATGAGTCCGGCCGCCCTGTCGGTGAGCGAGTCCGGCGCCAGCCCTACCTGACACGCCGACGCTGGCGAGGGGTCGTGCAGCGTGCGGATCGCCTGCTCCATATCCGAGAGAACCTGGTCGCTCCGTCGGGCTAGACGCCACTTCTCGCCGTCCGGGTGGAGCCCGGGATCCACGCTTCCCGCCATCAGATGAATCCGCACGCCAACCTCGCTGGCCGCCAGCGCCTCGGCGCGCAGGAACGCGAACAGGCCGCTCGAGTCCACAGGCGCCGCGAACATGTGGTCTACGCTTGTCGAACACCCGGAGAGGGCGAGCTCCGACAGGCCAGCGAGGGCGGACCAGTACACCGCCTCCTCGTCCAGCCGTTCCCACCACGGCTGGCTCTCCTCCAGCCAACCCTCGAGGCCCCTGTCCTGGGCACCGGGCAGCGCGCGCGTCAGGTTCTGGAACAGGTGATGGTGGGTGTTGACGAGGCCCGGAATGGCGACGAGGCCCAGGCCCGACAGGACCGTGCGCTTGCCTGCTGACTGCGAGGCAGCCGTCGGCGCGTTCCCTTCGCCGAGACCGGTGATAAGGCCATCTTCGATGACGACGTACGCGTCCCGGAGCTCATGGTCCGTGCCGTCCATCGGCGCCAGCCGGTCGATGTGCTCGATGATGAGCGTTGCTGCG
>JAKASY010000165.1 GCA_021817625.1 Bacillota bacterium
ATCTCGCCGGTGTTCGGGCCGCTCACCACCAGGGTGTGGAATGAGCGGCCGATCTCCACGTCCAGTGGCACAGCGCCATCGCCGAGAAGCGGGTGCCGGGCGCGGCGCAGAACGAGCCGCGGCCGCTCGCCCAGGTCGGGGTAGCGGTAGCCCGGGCGCGCGCCGAAGCGGGCGCGGGCGAACACCGCGTCCATCTCGCCCAGGGCGGCCACGTCCGCCGTCAGGGCCGGCGCGTCGCGCGCCACGGCCTGGCTCAGCTCGAACAGGATGCGCTCGCACTCCTCGCGCGCCTGCCCCTCCAGCGCCCTGAGCTCATTGCCCAGCTCGAGCGCGGCCATCGGCTCGACGAACAGCGTCTGGCCGCTCGCGGACGTGTCGTGCACGAGCCCCGGCACCATGCGGCGGAACTCCTGCCGGACGGGAACGACGAAGCGGCCGCTGCGGATCGTGACGATCGGCTCCTGCAGGTAGCGGGCGCCCGTCGCGCTCCGCACGAGGGCATCCAGGCGTTCGCGTACCCGCGCGCTGGTCTTGCGGATGCTGTCGCGCAGGCGCGCGAGAAGCGGCGAGGCGTCGTCCGCCACCTCGCCCGCCTCGGTGATGCTGCGCTGGATCCGGCTCTCCAGCTCGGGCAGGGCAATGAGGGCCGACGCGAGCCCGACGAGGCGAGGAAGCGGCTCCTCATCGTCAGCGCCGGCCACGGCCTGCACGAGCTGGCGCGCGGCGGCGGCCACCTGGCCGACGGCCAGCAGCTCGCCGCCCGTCAACGACGCCTGGCGCGCGGCACGGCCGATCAGCGGGCGCACGTCTTCGGCCGGGCCGAGGACCGGATGCGCAACGCGGCGCAGGAAGGCGCTCGCCTCCCGGCTCTCGCCCTGTCGCTCCAGGGCGTCGACCGCGCTCCGGGCGGGGCGCATGGCCCGCACGCGCTCCGCGCCCACCGCGGTGCGCGCCTCCTCGGCGACGCGGTCAACGACCTTCGCGAACTCCAGCACGCGCAGGCTGCGCGCGCTGGCCTCCTCGCCCGCGCGCGCGCCCACTGCCGCGTCGGTCGTCGCGCCGGGCGGCGCCGGGCCGGACTGCATCCTATCTACCACCCCTCAGCCGCCCGGTCAGACTCTCGAGCCAGGGCGCAAAGGCCGTCAGATCACCGTCGAGGGCACCAAGGTCGACGCCGGCGGCTTTCGCGAGTGCGAACACCGGCACCCGCGCCCGGGTGTGGCCGCGCTCGGCCGCATCCTCCGCGTTGCCGTGGTCGCTCGCCACGACCAGCAGGTCGTCGGGCGCGAGCTCGGCGCGCAGGAAGGCAACGAAGGCGTCGATGAAGGCGATGGCCCGCGCTACCGCTCCCGCCCGGCCCTGCCGAAGGTGCCCGGCGCGGTCGCATAGGTCGGTCTCGATCACGGACAGATCGTAGGGCCTCGCCAGGCGGGCGGCAAGCGCGGCGCTCGCGGCCGCGATGGACGGGTCGCGATTCGCGTCGGCGGCGGGCCGCATCCCCAGGTTGGGGTAGAGGCGCACGCCCGTCCCGGCGCCGTCCGCTAGGTGCGCGCCGCCCGTGCGCGCCGCGTACCGAAGAGCGGTGTCGCGCACGTCGGCCGGGTAGGAGGTGATCAGCGCCGTCTTCAGGCCATCCGCCGAGGCGCGACCGAAGAGGCTCCCCACCTCGTCCATCCACGCCCTGAGGCGCGGCCCGGGGTAGGCCTGCATGTGCCGGCCCATGGCGAGTGACGCGTTGCGGCCCGTCACGAGCGTGGCCTGACCCGTCGCCGTGCCGGGGCGCCCCTCGACGCCAAGGGTCGCGTCGAGGGCAAAGCGCCGCGCAAGCGGTGTCGGCGCAAGCGGTCCGTCGACCAGAGCGGCGCCGCGCAGCATGGCGTCCAGGCGCGGCGTGCTGCCAGCCGGGCGGAGCGGCGGTGGCAAGAGTCCCAGGCCGTCGACGAACACCCACAGGACGGCGGCCGCGCCCGTCACCTCCCGCCCGGACTAGGGCAACCTCGGCCGGGGTCAGGCATTGTGCTTCTCGCCGGCCGTCTTGGCCCCCTTCTGGCGACGCGTGAGCTCGTCCGCCACAGCCTGGGCGATCTTCGGCAGGTCGCCGACGGTGAGCGGCTTCGCCTTCTGCGTCGGCAGGACGGACACCTTGCCCGTGGTCTCGAGCGTCACTTCCCCCACGTCCTGCAAGCCGGGATAACCCTTCTGCCTGAGCTCCATGGACAGCTCCTTTGAGGTGATCCGCTCCCCCTTCAAGGCCTTCTTCTGCGGCGTGCCGTCGTGCACCAGGGTGACCGCCTTGCCCCGCATGAAGCCCTCGAGTCCGGGCAGGCTCACGTTGATCCGCGACAGGAGCCACTGCAGGATGCCGAGGAGCGCCACCGGGACCACCGACGGCAAGAACTTGTTGTCCGCCTCCATGCCGATCGCGACCGCGCTCCCGAACGTGACGGCGACGACGAAGTCAAAGTGGTTCATCTTGCCAATTGCGCGCTTCCCCGCAAGACGAAGAATGATCAGAGCGATGACATACAGCACGATGGTTCGGATAAACACCGTGACGACTTCGTGAACGAGCGATCCGTGATTCGCCAGGAACGGAAGATTGTTCAATGCGTTTCCTCCTAGCGCACGGGCATCCAGCAACGCTCCTCGATGACTTTCAGTGTTCGCCCTCGGCGGCGCGGCATGCGCGCATTGCGCACATAGAGCCTCCTCAAGGCGACTCTCCGTGCCTGTCTCGCGTCTGTGCGCCCGGTAACCCGGGAATACTGCGCCGAGAACGCGCGGGAGGGATGAACATGGAGACAGAAGCCAGCGTGCATCCGCGCCTTTCTTCCCGCCTCGGCGCCGTCCTGGCCGGTGCCCTCTCGGCCGCCATCTTGGCAGGCTGCGGCACGGCGAGCGCGCCCGGCCGGCCCCACGTCAACCGGCCCGAGTCCTCGAAGGCCAAGACGCCGGGCACCCCGCGGGGCGCCGGCACGGGCACTGGCGTCGGGCGCGGCGGCGTGCCCCGCCCGGGGACGACGCACGGCGGCACCGGCCCGAGCGGGCGCACCACGCCACGCCCGGGAACAGGAAGGCACTACGTGGGGACGAACGTCGCCGGCGGCCGCACGGACGCCGGCAGGAACCGGACCGGCACCGGCTTCTTCGGCACGGCCTCCGGGCTCTTCGGCTGGGGCATGGGCCGCCCGCCCGGTGGCGTCGGCTCCGCCTTCGGCCGGCCCGCCAAGGGACTGCCGCCCACCGCCGGCTACAGGGCGGGACCAAAGGGGACGACGGGCCGGGCAACAGGGTTTGCGAAGCCCGCCACCACACGCCCCGGCAGCGGCCTCAAGACCGGCAAGGGCACGGGCAAGGGCAAGGGCAGCGCCGGCACGCCGAGGGCCGGCGCATCGCGCCCGAGCTCCCCCTATGGCAACGCGGCGACCCGCACCCTCGCCGATCGCGTGGGCGGCGCCCATCGCGGCCACAGCGGCACGTACGCGGTCCCGGCTGGCCACGTCACGGGGCAGCCCCTCTCGACCGCGACCGCGCTGGCCACCCTGCCGGCCTGGAGCATGCTCGAGCACTACAACGGCTACCTCGTGTCCTACGCGCACCTCACCCCGTGGGTGGCCAGCATGGGGGTGCACTGGGGCCACCGCGGCCCGAGCCTGGTCGTCATGCAGAACCGTAACCGCCAGGTGACGGCTGTCGAGACGGCGTTCCCGGCCGGCGCGGGCTGGCACAGCTGGTACGACCAGCCCCAGGGCAAGCCGGCGGGCACGATCTACTCGGAGCACCTCTACTTCGTCCCGCCGGCCGCAGTCACGCAGACCATGCCCAAGAACCAGCCCACCGACCTCACGAGCTGGCAGGCCTTCGCTCGCGTGAACGCACCGCACCTCGCCGCGTACGGGCCGGTCGGGCCCGACCCCACGGCGCGCGCCATGCAGTATGGGCCGAAGGGACCCGCCATCCGCGTGCTCGTGGACAAGGCGAGCCACGTCGTCGGCTTTGTCGGCGCGTGGTCCTCGAACAGCCCCCAGGGTTGGCGGCCATGGTTCGACCAGCGGCAGGGCGCGCCGATCCAGGATCCGGTGCTGGGGAGCGTCTACACCCAGCATCTCTGGCTGGTCGACCCCCGCTCCCTGACGACGTCGTGAGGACGCGCGCAGCGAGGGCTTGGGGGGCGGCGGCCGGCATGCTGGGAGCGTCGCTCGCCGTGGCGACCCTCCTTGCCGGCTGCGGCGTGGAAGCGCGTGCCCTGGCGCCGGGCGCAGCCGGCCCGCGCGGCCCCACGCAGGCCGCCTCGCCGTCCGCGCCCCCCTGCGGCCTCACGCCCGAGCGCCTGAAGACACTGGGAGCGAGCGTGCCCATGTCGTCGGTCACCACGGTCTACCCGCACTCGCCGCCAGGCCGGAACATGAACATGGCGACGGCCGTGCGCTACCTGTGCGGGCGCGTCTTGGCGCCCGGCGAGGATCTGTCCTTCAACGCCGCCATCGGCGAGACAACGGAGGCGCGCGGCTACACCTACGGCCCGACGTTCGTCGGAAACCGCGTCGTGCCCGGCCTGGGCGGAGGGGTCTGCCAGGTGGCGACCACCATGTACGATGCCGTCCGCCAGGCCGGCATCCGCGTGGTGGAGCGCCACAACCACGGCATGCGCGTGCCGTACGTTCCGGCCGGAGAGGACGCGACGGTGGCGTCCCCGTGGCTGGACCTCGTGATCAGGAACTCCACGAGCGGGCCTTTGGTGGTCGTCGCGTCGAGCGACCAGAACCGCGTGACCATCGGCCTCATCGGCACCGAGAAGCCGCCGCGCACCGCCTTCCGGCACGAGACCCTGTCGACCACGCCCTTTGGCACGGTGCGCGTCGCCGACCCCTCCCTGCCCAAGGGGCGCGAGGAGACGGTCCAGGCCGGCGTCGACGGCGCGGTCGTCCACACCTGGTACGTCGTGCAGCGCGAGGGCGAGCCCGAGCGGGTGTACGACCTTGGCGTCGACCGCTACAGGCCGAGCCCGCACGTTGTGCGCCACGGCACCGGCCCGGCCGAGAGCGCGAGCCCGTCCCCCGCCCCCGCAACGCCGTAGGCGCCTGCCGGCCCATCTACGCCTTGCGCCCGCCGAGGCGTCGTCGGGCGGCGTCGACCGCGACGAGCGCGCACGGCAGGGCCACGCCGATGGCGACCACGGCGGGCGACAGATACCCGGATGAGAAGCCGGCGAGCGCCGCGCCTTGGCCAAAGGCGCGGCTCACCGCGTAGACGGCGAGCACGAGCGCGCCCAGGAGGGCCGCATTGCGCAGGGGCATGGCCGGTCCGCGCTCGCTCCGATCGCCGCGGGCGAGAAGGTCGGTCACGTTCACGGCGGCGTTCCAGAGGTGAAGGCCGACGAACGCCCAGGTCATCACCACGAACACCCACTCGTCGAGTCCTCCGACGCGGTTGATCAGAAACGCCTCCGTTCGGGTCTGGCGCAGCATGCTGACGGTCGGCCACTCATACCAGGACAGGCCGGTGACACCGAGCACGGCGAGGTCGATGACGAGCAGACCGAACGACATCACCGTGGCGA
>JAKASY010000166.1 GCA_021817625.1 Bacillota bacterium
ATCTACACGGTGGTCATCCACCTTGTCCAGCCCCAGGCCTACTTCCTCGCGGAGCTCACCCTCGAGTCGGCGGCGATCGTCGATCCCAGCGTGGTGAACAGGTACGGGGTGGTGAAGTACCAGCTCCACGCGGTTGGCACGGGCCCCTACAAGCTTCTGTACTGGCATCAGAATGAACAGATGGTGCTGGTCCCCAACCCGTTCTACAGCGGCCCCACCCCGGCGCGCATCGCAAAGATCGTGTTCAACGTGAACGTGCCTTACTCCACGCAGTTTCTGTACTTCAAGCAGCACAAGGTGGACATGATCGACCTGCCCGATCAGGGCACCTACCTGTCCGCGCTGAGCAGTCCCGGCATGATGAACGACTTCTACAAGCAACCGACCAACGAGATCTGGTACTACGCCCTGAACACGAGCCAGAAGCCCTTCAACAACCTGGACGTGCGCCTGGCCGTGAACTACGCCATCAATCGCAACCAGGACCTGCGGCTCATCAACGGCCTCGGGACGCTGATGACCCAGCCGCTGCCGCCCGCCGTGCCGGGCTACGAGCCGAACGTCAGGGGTTACCCTTACAATCCTGCCCTCGCCAAGAAGCTCCTCGCCAAGGCGGGCTACCCGCACGGCTTCACCATCACGCTCGTGTACACGACCGGGCGCCCGTTCGTGCAGCAGGTGTCAGAGAACATCCAGGCGCAGCTCGCCGGGGTCGGCATCAAGGTGATCCTCAAGAACATCGCCCAGACGGGGTCGTACTTCCCGTACGTAAGCGACACGCACAACCCCTTCCAGATGTCTTGGAACGACTGGTACCAAGACTACCCGGACCCGCAGGACTTCCTCTGGAACCTCCTCGACAGCCAGAACCTGGGCAGTCACGACCGGGCCGCATGGGTCAACACGACCTTCGACCACCTGGTGCAGACCGCGGACGCCCTGCCCGCGTCCCAGCAGGCCGAGCGGGTCAAGCTGTATGACCGGGCGCAGAACATCGCGATCGCCCAGGCCCCCTGGGTGCCGATGTTCTACCCGTACCAGGACGCATTCGTGCAGCCCTGGGTGAAGCCCCACAGCGTCAACGTCTTCGTGAACCCGGTGCTGGGAGAGGACATCGACTACATGTACCTGACCGGCCACTTGAACGGCTAGGGCCGCGAGCGTCGAAGGGCCCGGTTGCGGCTTGCCGCGACCGGGTTCTGCGCGTCTCGGGCGGCATTCCGAGAGTGCGCTCTTGCACCTGAATTTCGGTGCGCCACGATCGATGAAGGCACAGAGCCGGCGTGGTGTGAGCCGCGAAGGGCCAGGTAGCGACGAAGCGCGTTTGGCGCAGCCCCGGTGAGGATCGGCGGCGAAGCGTGGACAGCGCGATGACCAGGCCGCGGGATTGAGTCTCGTAACGGCTTGGACCGAGGGCCGACGGTGGCACGCGGTCGACCCCGATCGGTCCCCCGCTGTCGGCCAGCGCCTTGAGGCAGCGCTTGTGGCCGGGATCCGGATCGCGCGCCGAGAACACGATGCTCTCGCCGTCCGGCGCCAAGACGAGGTGCCGCACCCCATCCGCCCCGAGGGACCCGGTGCGCCCGTCGCGAACCCTGGATGGAGCGCGGCTCGGGCGCACGTCCCAAGCGCCGCCGCGATAGGGGGAGCGGGAACATGGCGGGCAGCGTCTGCCTGAGCTTCGACTTCGACTCGTTTGCCGGTGACCTGCCGGACGCCGCTCCGACCGACCTCTCGCGCGGCGAGTTCTCGGCCGTTGGCACGGTCCGGCTCTTGAACCTCCTCGAGGCCCGGGGAATCGCGGCCACGTGGTTCGTGCCCGGGCACACGGCCGAGACCTACCCCACCCTGTGTCGGGACATCGTCCGGGCGGGGCACGAGCTTGGCCTGCACGGCTACGCCCATGAGCGAGCGAGCCGTCTGCCGCCGGAGCGGGAGCGTGAGCTCACGCGGCGAGCCATCGACGTCCTGGGCAGCCTGGAGGGCCGGGCGCCGCGGGGCAGCCGGGCGCCCTCCTGGGACCTCTCCGCGTCCACCCTCGACATCCTGGCGGAGGTCGGCGTCGTGTACGACTCGAGCCTCATGGCCCACGACTATCGGCCCTACCGCGTGCGGCGCGGCGACCGCCACGCCGTGGACGGCCCGTCGCGCTTCGGCGAGCCGGGGCCTCTCGTCGAGATGCCGATCAGCTGGTCGCTCGACGACTGGCCTGCGTTCGAGACAAACGGCGGCGGGCGCGCGCTGCGAAACACCCGTCTGGTGTTCGAGAACTGGCTCGACGACGTGCGCTACATGCTGCGCGACTTCGAGGACGGCGTGGTCACCCTGACCTTCCACCCCGAGGTGACAGGGCGAGGGCACCGGCTCCTGGGCCTCGAGCGCCTTCTTGACGCGCTCGACGCCCTCGGGGTGGAGTTCGAGCGCATGGACCGCGTCGTGCAGGCCTGGCTGTCGGGGCGTGCGTACGGCCGCTACCGGCCGCAAGCCGGGTCGTTCGGCGAGCGCGGGCCTGGCTAGGTCGGCCAAGGCCGCCGGGCCACGCTCCCGGGCCCGCCCCCGAGCGCGCCGCGCGGGCCCGTCGGCGCATCCGCGCGTCGCCCTGCGTTAGGCGCCCCCGGCCCGCGCGGACGCCAGGGACATGGCGGACAGCCGTCGGGCCCCTCCCGCCCCGCTCGCCTGGCCGCGGTCGGCCCGAGCCCGCTCCGCTCAGGCGCCCGACACCCTGGCCAGGAAGTCCAGCACACGGCGCATCAGCAGGGCCGCCGCGTCCGGGTCGTACGACGGCAGGCTGGAGTCGGCGAAGTAGTGCTGGTCGCCGGGATACAGGAACAGCTCCGCGTCGCTCGTCGACGAGACGAGCTCGCGCGCCGCCTCGATGTCGCCCTCACCGACGAAGATCGGGTCGGCGTCCATGCCGTGGACCTGCACGGGCACGCCCGTCGGCCACGGGGCGCCGAAGTACCGGACGGGCACGCAGGAGTAGAAGAGCAGGGCGCCGCGCGCGCCAGGCCGCGTCTGTGCCAGCCTCTGGGCCGACAGGACGCCGAGGGAGAACCCGGCGTACACGAGGGCGGCAGGGAGCTCGCTCGCCGCGCGCGCGCCGCGCTCCATGATCTGGTCGAAGCCAACCTCCTGGGCGTACGCCACCCCCTCGTCAAGCGTCGGGAAGGTGCGCCCGTCGTACAGGTCGGGCGTGTGCACGGTGTGGCCGGCCCGCCGGAGCTCGTCGGCGAAGGCGTGGAATCCCCGCGTCTGACCCTGCGCGTGGTGGAAGAGCAGGACCTCCATGCACTGTCCCCCCGGGCCCTTTGGCCGAAGATCTACATCAGTTCGTCGGTGCGGCGGCCTACGCCTCGTGCCAGGAGACCGGTGGACCCGGGCATTTGGACCTAAGGCCCTTGCCTGACGCATTCGGGGCGCCGATGGTGGTAACCGTGAGATGCGCGGGCGTCCGGCGCGCGCGTGACACCCTATGGACCGGGACGGTGGTCACTTGGGGACGGACGGCCATTGGCGGTGGCCCAAGGATGCCATGAGCCGGCGCGACGCCGTGCGCTGGCTGGCGCTGCGTGCGGCCGTCGTGGCAGCGGCGGCGCTCGGCGTCACGGGTGCCGCCGTGCTGGCGCCATGGGAGCGCAGCAGCCTCGACGGGGGCTCCCGCCCGACGCCCAAGCAGCATCCCCAGGCGGCGGGCCCCAGGACCTCGCCCGCCGCCGGAGGGCTCTTGCGCCACGCGGGAGTCCAGATCTTCCGCTCGCGCCCAGACCTCCAGCCGCCCACGATCACGGTGCACATCCCCTCCCAGCCGACGGCCGACCCGGGCCTCGTCGTGACCGACTGCCACTTCGGGCCGGCGCAGCAGGGACCGCTGCTGATCGATGGCAGCGGCGAGCTGGTGTGGTTCCTGCCACTCTCCGCCCACGACTCGTCCGAGCTCAGGGCGTTCAACGTGCGGGTGCAGTCCTACCGCGGCGAGCCCGTGCTCACCTGGTTCGAGGGGGCCGTGGTAAACGGGCACGGCGTGGGCCGCTACGTCCTGTGCGACTCGAGGTACCGTCGCATCGCCGAGGTGTCCGCCCAGGGCGGCTACTGGGGCGACCTCCACGAGTTCGTGCTGACCGACCGCGGCACGGCGCTCTTCACGTGCTACGGCCAGGCCTCCGCCGACCTTTCGCCCTTCGGCGGCCGGTCGAAGGGCGACTACTACTACGGCGTCGTCCAGGAGGTGGACGTCGCCACCGGCAGGCTCCTGTTCGAGTGGCGCAGCGACGAGCACGTGCCCCTGGCCGAGTCCTACGAGCGCGTGAAGCGCTCCCGCGCCCCATGGGACTACTTCCACGTGAACTCGATCTGCGTCGATCCCACGGACGATAACCTCATCGTCTCGGGCCGCAACACGTGGGCGTTCTACAAGGTCGAGCGCTCGAGCGGCAAGGTGCTCTGGCGGCTGGGCGGCAAGGCCAGCGACTTCCGCCTCGACCCGAACGCCCGGTTCGCCTGGCAGCACGACGTCGAGCGCTGGCCCGACGGCACCGTCACAATCTTCGACAACGAGGCCGGCCCGCCCGCCGAGGCCTCGCAGTCGCGTGGCCTGGTGCTCTCCCTCGACGAGCGCGCCCGCACGGCGTCGCTCGTGACGCAGTACCGCCACGGACCGCCGGTCCTTTCGGACGCGCTGGGCAGTGTGCAGGACCTGCCGCACGGGCACCGCTTCATGGGCTGGGGCACGTCCACGTACTTCACCGAGTACGACGACACCGGGCGCGTCCTCCTCGACGCCCGCCTCGCCCCGGGCACCGAGTCCTATCGGGCGTTCAAGCAGCCGTGGCGGGGCCAGCCGCTCGAGCCCCCCGCCATGGCCGCAGAGCGGCACGCCGCCGGCGCCACGGTCTTCGCGAGCTGGAACGGCGCCACCGAGGTCGACCACTGGATCGTCCTGGGGGGCGCCGACCCCGGCCACCTTCGGCCGATCGCGTCGGCCCGGCGCACGGGGTTCGAGACGGCCATCGCCATCGCCCGCCCCCCGTCGCACCTCGCGGTCGAGGCGGTCGATCGGGCGGGTGCCAGCCTGGGGCGCTCCAGCCCGCAGGCCGTTCGCGCCTGACGGCGACGGACCTGCCTCTGGCGTCGTTCGCGCATGCGGGCGTGGCGCACAGCCACGCCGTCCTGCACGCGGCCGCCGCTGCCACCCACACCCGCCTCGGCGCCCCGCGGCCGCTCGCACAGCCGGGATGCCGACGGTCCGCGCGAGGCGCTCGCAACCCTCACCGAGGAGCAGGCCGCGGTCGGTCCCAGGCGCGGGGCCTCGTTGATCGCCGCTACCTGCGCTTCCAGGTTGCGTCGCTTCTGGCACGCAGGCGATGGAAACGGGCCTCGCTGGAGATCCTAGCCACGCACCACATCGCAACCTTACGGAGGTCGACAGCTTGACCAAGGAAGTCGCCTTGCAGATCCTTACGACCATCGCCGATGAGCTGGAAGGCCTGGATCAGCGCGAAGCCGCCAAGGCGTACAGGCGCTCCGCGGACATCGTCGCGGACATCGAGGTC
>JAKASY010000167.1 GCA_021817625.1 Bacillota bacterium
GTTGCGCAGGTCGATGAACGTCTTGCTCGGGCTCGCCCCCCAGATGGCCCACGGCAGCGGCCGGCCGACGAGTCCCAGCGCCACGCGCCCCGGCGGCCCGACCTGAACCGCGACCTGGGCCGACAGACCGACCCCGACCGTGCTCGACGCACCACGGGAGTGATCTCTGCCAACCGCCTCGACCGGCACGAACAGCACCGCGCCATAGAGCTCGCCGCGCTTGAGCGCACGCACCGGGCTCACGGTGATCGCGAAGGTGTGGCTCCTACCGGCCGGGATCGTCACGGGCCGCGTCGACACGTGAAGCCAGGCGTAGCTCTTCGGGTTCGAGCCGTTGAACTCGGGCACGTTCGTCGGGCTGTAGGCCACGCCCGTTCGGATCGCCCGGTAGGTCATGGGCACGTCGTACATGTTGTAGAGCGTGATCCTCCTGGTCGCGCTCTGTCCCGCGTGCCGGAGGTACACCGAGATCACGTTCGGCGTCAGACCGATGCCCGCCGCGAACGCCTGCCCGCCGACCGTCAGGCCAAATGCCGCCACCACCCCAAGCGCCCAAAGCCCACGTGCCGCCGCGTGGACCTTTCGCCCAAACCTCACCCCCGCCTCACTCCCTTCCCGTCACTCGTCGACCGAGAGCCCGTGGAAAACGAGCACAAAGGCCCGAAGGAGCGCACGCACCAGTCCGGGCAGCCATCGTGTGCGCGGACGGGTATCCTGGACCATCAGCCGCTCCACCAAGGCGTCGTCGGCACTTCCCGGCTCGACATCCCCCCGCAACGCGTCACCACCCCCGACAAACGAAGAAGGCCCGCCGGTTGGCGGGCACCTCTCTTGTCGGTGCGGCAGCTACGGAAGGTGGGCTTCCAGCCTCGTCAGCCTGCGCTCCGTGCTCTCCGCGAAGCGGCCGAACTCCTCTCTCAGGCCGATCACGCCCTCGGCCACGAGGCGCACCTTGTCGTCCACGGCCTCGATCATCGTCCCGAGTTCGCGCCTGGTCTCCGCGTTCAGCCGCTCGGCATGCGCCCGCGTCTCCGCGTTCAGCCGTACCATCTGCTCGCCGAGGTCTTGCCGCGTCTCCGCGTTCAGCCGTACCATCTGCTCACCGAGATCTTGCCGCGTCTCCGAATTCAACTGCTCCATCCGGCGGATCAGCGTCTCCTGCATGGCTTCCAGGTATGCCCGGGTCTCCGCGTCCACCCGACCACCCCTCCCGCTGGCAAGAGATTAGTCACGCGCCGAGGTGGTTCCTGCGCCGTCTCTACGGCACACTGAAGCCCCGCCGCTACGCCGCGACCACCCGGTTCCTGCCGCCCTCCTTGGCCGCGTAGAGCGCCTCGTCCGCCCGCTTGAGCGCGTCGGTCGGCGCCTCACCGTCCGCCACCCGCGCCCACCCGACCGACACCGTGAACCGGATCCGCTCCCCGCTCCTTTCATCGAGGACGCCCTCGAAGCGCTCGCACTCGCGCCGGAGGCCCTCGAGGAGCAGCCGCGCCTCGTCGTCCGACGCCCCGCACAGCGCGATCACGAACTCCTCGCCGCCCCATCGGCCGATCCAGACCCCAGGCCGCTCCTTCGCCCGGAGGAGACGCCCCCACGCCTGCAGCACCGCGTCTCCGTTCTGATGGCCGTAGGTGTCGTTCACCGCCTTGAAGTGGTCGATGTCCGAGATCGCGATGTGCGACACCCGCGCCCGCCCGTACTCGCGCTCGATGCCACGCCGGCTGCGAAGGCCCGTCAGCCCGTCGAAGTAGCCCGCCTCCGCCTCCAGGCGTGCCTTCGCCGCCTCCTCGCCGGCGGCCACCGCCCTGCGCAGGACCACCTGGGTCTGCCCCATGACCGCGGCCAGGGCCAGAACGCCCAGCGCTCCCCACGCCCGCGCGAGCAGCACCGCCGGCACCACGCCCAGCACCCACGCCGGGTCCATGCCGCGAATGAGCCGGAGGACCGCCTTGAGATCGTCCACAACGCTCTTGCCGGCCGAGCGCCCCCTGAACACCACACGCGCATAGATGACCCCGCTGCCAACGGTCATGTCCAGGGCGCCCACCGCGAGACTGCCGAGCACGAGGCCCGGCACGCCGGGCACCACCCGAGCGACGATGCCGCCGTAGAGCCAGCCGACCGCGACCATGGCGGCGGTGACCGTGGCCGTGTAGCCCGCCACTTCCAGGAGCCGCGAACCCACCCCGACCAGCCTCGGGCTCACGAAGCGGTGGTCGGTGCGCGCGATCTCCCGCCAGCGCTCCCGTGGGCTCCGCGACAGAAGCCAGTAGCCGCCCCCGGACAGGAGCATGCGGAACAACACGATACCCGCGAAGGCACCCGCCATCGCCGACAGGGGGTTCAGGATCGCGACCGCGTACACGAGCGCGTCCTGCGCCGAGTAGGAGATGCTCGGGCCGCCCTTGTCCCACTCCAACGGCACCATCGGCACCGCGAAGTACAGGAGCACGGTCGACAGCACAAGTGCCCCGGCAAGGCCCCACGACAACGGCGGCACGGGCACGGGGTGGCCCAGGCGCAGGAGGAGTCCCCCGGCAAGGGTCGGCAGGAGGAGCAGCGCCGCGAGAGCGCCGCCGCGCATGCGCTTGGACACGCCGCCGCACCTCCTCCGGCCGCTCGCTTACACGCCGGTCACCTGACTACCGAACCCGCGCTTCGGCCTCGTCCACATCGATGCGAACGGCCGTCAACCTCTGGGCGAGCCAAAGGTTCAGACCGCCCACGCCGAGCGCGAGTCCGATCCATCGCGACGGCACCTCGACCCGCACGCGCTGGCGGTCGGGGGCGACGATCACGGACAAACCAGGCACCGGACCAATCGCGTTTCGCACGAATCGCGCGAGGTCGGCATCCCACGAAACAAGCGCGGCCCGCTCGACACGACACCGCGCCATCACGTCGGCCACGCACAAGGCCAGCTCTTCCGGCACCTCGGTCAGGTGTCCGTGACGGACGGCCATGGCGACGCGTACGTGCGCGCTGGCGCCGAAGCAGCCCTTGGGCCTCAGAACGCACGGGTGATCGGCGTCGGCGCGCAGGGCCGGGCAGTCGTAGCGATGGTAGTCGGCGCTCCTGCCCAGATAGGTCATCGCCCCGACATCGCACTGCGGGCGACCCCAGGCATCGATCTGGGTGCGGTTTCTACCGACCTCGGCCACGATCTTGGGCAGACCATTGTCGTCCAGGGGCAGATGGCCGTTCAGGTCGGTGAATGGGATCCCGCCCAGAGCCTCGCGCACCGGGGCATAGGTGGGGCGTTGCCACGGGCGCTGTCGAGCAGGACCTTCTCGGCCGTGTGTCCGGTTCGAGCGTAGGCGGCCAGGGCGAGGTAGCCAAGGACGGAGTCGTGGCGGCTTGGGCGGTGGGCGAGCTCGATGTAGAGGGGAAGCTCCGGTCCCTGGGCCCGGGTCAGCTCGTAGAAGCGGTAGCCGTAATACCAGCGCCCTTCGCTCGAGTCCATGGCCCAGGCGGCGCGGGGGGCGGAGAAAGAGCGCAGGTGGGGGCAGTCGAGGCCGGTCTTGGGTGGGCAGTCGCACTCGCTAGTACGCTTGCCGTAGGGACTGGCATGCAGGTGGAAGGGCGTGGTTACGCATGGCGACCCCCTCCGCGCCCGGCCCACGCGCGGGAGGATGTCGCGCGGTCGAAGACCCAGCACCGGAGCCCCCCGACGTCGCGCGCATCTTCCGACACGGCCTTGAGCGCCCGCCCCGCGTTTCAGCTTCTTCTGACGGGAGAGCGCCCAGAAGAGACGGGAAGGCCGAACATCGCGCCGCGCGTCCTCGGCGACCTCGCACCCGATCGACCCGCAATTCGCCCGAGGATGGCTCCGGGTATGCGCCTCGTGGCGTCCGCCGCAACGCCGCTACCGTGAGCGCCTCGGACCCCGCCCGCATAGCGTCGTGCGCTGTTGCCTCGGTGAACCGGATGAGGGCCTCCGTCCGGCCATGGCAGCGGACCCGCCCCGAGCCCTGTCACGCCCTCCGTCGTCGTCACCTGTTAGGTCCAGACCACGGCCGGGATTGTGTCGCCGTCGGAGAGACGGGGCCGGGCGCGCCCCAAGATCCAGCCACCGATGGGGCCGAGCACGGCCCCTGGCTTCCCCGTGCCCTAAGCCGGGGCGGCCGAGGCGAGTCGTCGAGCACTCGACCGGCCGAACCCGCCCCTCCTGGGCCCCCAGGAGGGGCGACGGGCCCTGACCGGTCGGCGTTGCTCGCTGGGCCGGGGCTTCGGAACACCCTGTGGATAACTGGCCGTGCGGCGCGCCATCCCGAGTGCAAGCGAAGTGAGCGCGATGGCCTTCGTGCGGATACGCAAGGGCTACGCCCGGCTCCTGACGACGCGCTATCTGGGTAACGGTCGCTCGCAACAGCTGCTCTTGGCGAGTCTGCCGGGCTACTACCGGTTTTCAGCAGTAGCGAGTTGGTGAATCAGGGGGAGGCGATAGCGGGCAAGCCGAGGGCCTGAAGGATGCGCAACTGGGCGGAATCGACGTTGAGGTAGGTCTCCATCCACTGCCCGTTGAGCTGGCGGATTTTGACGAAGGTGACGGACCAAAAGCGATCAAAGATGTGGCGAGCGGTGGTGCCCAGGTCCAGGCGCTTGGCCAGGGCGGTGAGAAGGGTGAACACCATCAAGGCAAACACCGTGATGTAGGCGAGAGCCGCGACACGGTTGTCGTTGTGCAAGAAGATCGGCCTGACCATGAGGTCGCTTTTCAGGATCCGCATGGCCTGCTCGCACACGTCGCGGCGCTTGTATGCCTCGAGCACGGCATCGGCCGTGTAGGTCTCGGGCATGGACGTGATGATGAGGTAGCGGCCGTCCAGAGCCACAAGCCGAGCGTAGACGGCCCGGTCCTGGCTGACCGCCATGGCAACAACGCTGCCTTCTTGCTCGCCCAACACGAAGTCGATGGTGTACAGCGACCGGTACTGGCGCAGTTCTCCCTGGAACGCGTCGTTGAGCCGGCCCTTGGCGTACGAGAGGCTCTTGTAGCGGCGTTGGCCCAGCTTCTGGGCGATCTCGCCCAGGCGGCGGTCGATGCGCGAGAGCGCCCGGGCGCGCGCCTTCTTGTCGCGCTCGGCCTTACCGGGCGCGAACACGGCCACGGCCCGCACGGTGGCCGAGCGCGGAGCATCCTTGTCCGTCTGATCGATCATCTGCACCGCCGACTCGGCCACACGGTAGCCCTCGCGGCTCTGCGATGGCAGATACGCGTCGTCCGGTATGGCACGAAGCACCTCCAGTTGGGCGCGGGTGGCGTCGAGCGTGCCGATGAACTGCTCGCCTTGGGCCAGGAGGGTACAGACCGCGGAGGCCGTCATCATGCCCCGATCGGTGGTGATGAGGACGCGCCTCGCCGCAGGCACCAGCTCTTTGAGGCGCGAAAGGGTCTCGAGCGTGGTGGTGGAGTCAGCGCGGTTACCGGGATACAGGCGGCCGTGCACGACGACGCCCTCGGCCAAGGTGGCGCTGACGCCCATGACCACCTGCTTGAGATCGGGCCGGTGGTCGCGACTGTAGGGGCGCAAAACCGCCAGGGT
>JAKASY010000168.1:0-891 GCA_021817625.1 Bacillota bacterium
GGTCCTGGCGGTCGCGGTTGGCGCTGTCGCCCTGATCGGGCCCGTGCAGGGCTGGGTCGAGCACCCGGTCGTCGCCCTGCCGGCCGCGCTCGGTCAGTTCCACGCCGTCCTCCTGCGCATGGTCGGCTCGCTCGCGGGCGTGGCGGCCGTGGTCGGCCTGGTCTCCGCCGTGCTCGCACGGCGGCGGTGGGAGGCCGAGATGCGCATGACGCCGGAGGAGATGCGCGAAGAGATGCGCCGCAACGACGGCGACCCGCAGCTGCGCCGTCGCCGACAGGGCGTGCACCGACGCTACGTCCGCCAGCGCCTGGTGGAGGCGGTGCGCGGCGCCGACGTGGTCGTCACCAACCCGACCCACCTGGCGGTCGCCCTCGTCTACCGCCCGGGCGAGATGGGCTCGCCGGAGGTCGTGGCGAAGGGCGCCGACCGCGTGGCGGAGCGCATCCGCGCGGAGGCCCGCCTGGCCGGCGTGCCCGTGGTCGAGAACCGACCGCTCGCTCGCTCGCTGTTCGCCGACGTCGAGATCGGGGCGCACGTGCCGCCGGCGCTGTTCGTGGCCGTGGCCGAGGTCCTGGCCTACGTCTACCGCCGCCGCGGCTACCTGCCCGGGACGGGGGTGAGGCGCCGATGATTCGCCGCCTCCTATCCATGGGCACCGTCCTGTTCGTGATCGTCGTCATCCTCATGCTCATCGTCTCGCTCCCGACCTGGCTCCTGTCCGTGCTCATCCTGGCCAACCTCGCCCTGTCGCTCGTGGTCACGGCGGTGGCCATGGGCACGCCGCGGCCGCTCGACTTCTCCTCCTTCCCGTCGCTCCTGCTCCTCACCACCCTGTTCCGCCTCGGCCTGAGCATCTCGACGGCGCGCCTCATCCTCCTGCAGGCGAACGCG
>JAKASY010000168.1:901-5541 GCA_021817625.1 Bacillota bacterium
GCGGGCTCGGTCGTGCAGGCCTTCGGCCAGTTCGTGGTCGGCGGCAACCCGGTCGTGGGCTTCATCCTCTTCGTGCTCTTGTTCATCGTCCAGTTCATGGTGATCACGCGCGGCGCCGAGCGCGTGTCCGAGGTGGCGGCGCGCTTCACCCTGGACGCCATGCCGGGAAAGCAGATGGCGATCGACGCCGACCTGCACGCCGGCATTCTCACCGACACGCAGGCGCGCGACCGGCGCCGGGAGATCGCCCTCGAGGCCGACTTCTACGGGGCGATGGACGGCGCGGCGAAGTTCGTGCGCGGCGACGCCATGGCCACGCTGGTGGTGCTGCTCGTGAACGTCGCGGGCGGCCTCCTGGTCGGCGTGGTGCAGCGCGGCCTGTCCTTCCAGAGCGCGTTCGGCACCTACACCCTCCTGAGCGTGGGCGACGCCATCCAGGCGCAGCTGCCCGCCATCCTCCTGTCCGTGGCCACGGGCATCGTCGTCACTCGCTCCGGCTCGAGCGGCCTCGACCTCTCGACGGCGCTCGGCGGCCAGGTGTTCGGGCGCTCCCAGCCCCTCTACATCGTGGCCGCGCTCGTGGCCGCGCTGGGCCTGTTCACGCCGGTGGGCACGATTCCGGCGCTCCTCCTGGCCGGCCTTCTCGTCTACGTCGGCAGCCGCATCGCCGCGCGCGAGCGCCTGGCGCCCGCCATCGCCACCGCGGGCGCCGGAGAGGGCGGGGGCGGGGGAGCGGCGGCGGGCCCGGGCGCACCGCCCGGGCAGGCAGGCGCGGGCGCGGCCGCAGCGGAGCCCGCGGCCGCCTTGCCCGACCCGGCCGCCCTGGAGTTCGGCTACGGCCTCCTCGGCCTCGCCGACCCGGACCGCGGCGGCGACCTCCTGGCCCGGATCACGGCCGTGCGCCGCACCCTGGCGGCTGAGCTCGGCTTCCTCGTGCCGCCGGTGCGCGTGCGCGACAACGTGTCCCTCCCGCCGCAGACGTACAGTCTGCGCCTGCGCGGCGTGGAAGTGGCACGTGGTGAGGTGATTGCCGACCGGCTCCTGGCGATGTCGGTGCCGGAGGGGGCCGTTCCCGGCATCCCCGTGCCCGACCCCGTGTTCAGCCTGCCCGCCCTGTGGATCACGCCGGCGCAGCGGGAGGCCGCGCTCGCGGCGCGCGCCACCGTGGTGGAGCCGGCGGCCGTGATCGCCACCCACGTCTCCGAGCTCTTGCGCCGGCGTGCGAACGAGCTCCTCAGGCGCGAGGACGCGCGCTCGTTCCTCGACCGTGTTCGACAGGAGGACGCGGCCGTTGTCGAGGAGTTGGCGCCGACGGTGCTACCGCTCGGGGTGTTGCACCGGGTCTTGTCGAATCTCCTGCGCGAGGGCGTGCCCATCGTTGACGGCGTGACGATCTGCGAGGCGCTCGCCGACGGGGTGGTGCAGACGCGCGACCCCGACGCCCTCACGGAGGTCGTGCGCCAGGCGCTCGGGCGGGCGATCACCCGCGCCGCGGCGGGCGCCGGCCGGCTCAGCGTTCTCACCCTGGACCCGGCCCTGGAGCAGGACCTCCTGGCCAAGGTGCAGCGCACCGACGCGGGCGGCGCCCTTGCACTGGACCCGCAGGCGCGCGAGCAGGTGATCGGCCGCATGGACAGCGCGCTCGGGCCCGCGATCGCCGCCGGAAAGCACACCGCCGTCCTGACCACGCCGCTTCTTCGGCCGTACCTGAGGCGCCTGATCGAGCGCCGGCTGCCCGATGTGCCCGTGCTGTCGTACGGCGAGCTCGATCCTGAGGCCCAACTCGAGACCGTGGGGATGGTGACGAGCGCGTGAAGGTGGAACGGGTCTTTGCCCCCTCGATGCCCGCCGCCCTGGCGCGGGTGAAGCACCGGCTGGGGCCGGAGGCGGTGATCCTCTCGCACGGCCCGGCGCGGCCGCCCGTCTGGCGCTTCTGGCAGCGCTGGGTGGAGGTGGTGGCCTCCGACACCCTTCCCGCCCCGTCGCCCAGCGCGCTGCCCCAGCCGGCGACCACCCCCGCGCCGCAGCTCATGGCCGCGATCTCCGACCTGCGCCAGGAGGTCCTTCGCCTCGGGCGGCCCGACTCGCTCGTACCGCCCCCCTGGGTGCACGGCATGGCCCGCCTCGCCAGGCGCGGCGTGGGCCCGACGCTCGCGGCCAAGCTCCTGGAGAACGCGCGCCGCACCGTGGGCGAGGTGGCGGTGGAGGAGCCGGTGGCGGACGAGGCCCTGCGCACGGCGCTCGCGGCGTGGCTGGCCGAGCGGCACGACCCCGACCCGCGCCGGCCGCGCACCGTCGTGCTCGTGGGGCCGACCGGCGCGGGCAAGACGACCACGCTCGCCAAGCTGGCGGCGCGGGCGGTGCTGGAGCGCGGCGAGCGCGTGGGCGTGATCACGGCGGACACGTACAGGATCGCGGCCATCGACCAGCTGCGCACATACGCGGACATCCTCGGCGTGCCCATCAAGGTGGCGCTCACGGCCGAGGACCTCATGGCGGCGGTCGAGGCGTTCAAGGAAATGGACCGCGTGTTCGTGGACACCCCAGGGCGCAACTTCAAGGCGCCGCTCGTGCTGGGCGAGCTCTCGGCCCTGGTGCGGGCGGTGAGCCCCGACGCCGTCGACCTCGTGGTGCCGGCCAACCTGGCGGCGCCGGCGGCGGAGGATCTCGCGCGTACGTTCGCGGCGTCCTCGCTCGCCACGCGCTTCGTGCTCTCCAAGTGGGACGAGGCCGCCTGCCCGGCCGGCACGTTCGGCGCCCTCGCGCTCCTCGACAAGCCCCTGGCGTACGTGACCACCGGCCAGGCGGTGCCCGACGACCTTGCCTACCCGGGACCCGACAGCCTGGCCAGGGCGGTATGGGAAGGCGGTGACCTGACGTGAGCGACCAGGCTGAGGGCCTGCGCCGGCGCGTCAAGGCCCAGCGCGCCCTGCGCCTGGGCCTGTGGGCCGGCACCGGGGTGGACGGGGCGGCCCTGGCCCGCCTCCTGACGGAGGCCCTGGTCGACGCGTCCGCCGAGGGCGGAGAGGTCGAACTCCTCGACCGCAGCCAGGGGATGGCGGCGGCGATCGTCGCCACACGGCCCGACCCCGAGTCCCTGGCAGCCGCCTACGCGGCCATCGGCGACAAGGGGCGAAAGGGGCCGGCGGGATTGATGCTCGTGGCGGCCCCAGGCTACCCCGGGGGGCCCCGGGCGGCGGCGGCGGTGCGGGCAACCGCCTGGCAGTTCCGCCAGGTCCGGGTCGTCGACCTCGGCACCCTGCCGGCGGGCGGCGCGGAGGCCCTGGCCGAGCACGGCCAAACGGCGCTGCGCACGGCGGCGCGGCGCCTCTTGGCGATCGACTGGGAGGCCGGGCCGTGAGCGCTGTGGAGGAGGGGCGCGCCGCGTCGGCGTATGCCGGCGCCTGGGGCGAGGACGCGCGCCGCATGCGCATCGAAGCCCACCTCGCGCTCCTCGCGGCCATGGCGCGCCGGGTCCACTCCACCCTGCCGCCGGGCGCGGCCGACCTGGACGAGCTCCTGTCGTGGGGCGCCATCGGCCTGTGCCAAGGCGTGGACAGCTTCGAGGCGGGGCGGGGCGTGCCCCTCGAGGCCTACATCCGCATCTCGATCCGGCACGCGATCATGGACGGGCTGCGCCAGGCCGACCGCCTGCCGCGCCGCATGCGCGAGAAGGAGAGGCGCCTGCGCGAGGCGGTGGCCGAGCTGGAGCAGAGACTCCTGCGCTCGCCCACGCCGGAGGAGGTAGCGGCCGCCCTCGGCCTCGACAGCGAGGCGATGGCCGAGCACTACGCCGCGGTCGCCTTCTCGACCCTCGGCTACCTGGACGAGGAGTCGCCCGGCGACGAGGAGTCCGGCGCGCCGCGCCTGGAGCGCCTGGCGGATCCGACGGCAGAGGACCCGGTGTCGAGCGCCGAGCGGGCTGAGCGTCGGGCCCAGCTGGCAGCGGCCCTCGGCCGCCTGACGGAGCGCGAGCGCAAGATCCTATGGGCGGTCTACCAGGAGGACTATACCCTCACGGAGGTGGCGCGGGCGCTCGGCCTGAGCGTGTCCCAGGTCGGACGCGTCCACGCCCACGCGATCTTGCGCCTGCGCGGCATGATGTCGCGCTACGTGGCCGAGTCCCGGCGCGACGCGCCCCGGGCGCGCCCGGCGGAGCCCGGCCTGCCGAGCCCGCTCGAGAGCCGGCGGGCGTGGACGCGGGGGCCGCCCTCCTGGGGTCCCGGGCCCGGCGGCCGAGAGGGGAGGCGAAGGCGATGATGGAGGACGGGCGGACGGGCGCAGGGCCTTGGCGCGAGCCGGTCGAGCCAAGCGCGCCGGCGGCCAGCTGGCGGACGATGATGGCCACCTTCGTGACCCGTCTCGAGCGCGACCACGAGGCGCTGCTCGAGGCCCTGCGCGAGCGCCTGGACGAGGCGGAGGCGCGCAGCCAGGCGCTCGAGTCTCGGGTCGCTGCGCTCGAGTCGCGCGTTGGCGCGGCCTCGCAGGGGGACGACGCGACCCTTCGGGCGCGCCTGGCCGCCCTCGAGGCCGCATGGCGCGAGCTGCGCGAGGCGACGGCTCGCGCCGAGGAGTCCGCGTCGGCGCCAGTGCCTTCCCCCGCCCCGGCGCGCGAGACGACGGGTGGGGCCGCGGCGGAG
>JAKASY010000169.1 GCA_021817625.1 Bacillota bacterium
GCGGGCGCTAAGTGCCGACGTGTGAGCGGCCGTGGGTGCGCTGCTAGATGCGCGTGAGCGCCCTTGGGGCGCGCGAATCACGGGCACCGGCCGGTACGCGCGCCACGGCAGAGGGCGGCGCCCCGGGAACGGGAGCGCCGCTCGCCCTTGCGCGTGCGGGCTACTTCACCTGGCAGCACGGGCCGCAGTCGCAGCCGCAGCAGCAGTCACAGCCACAGCAGCAGTCGCTCACGCCTCGTCACCCCCCTTCCAGCAGTCGACGTCCAGGCGGCAAGGCCAGTCGCTCGCCGGCGCGCACTCGCTGAGGCAGCCCTGGAGCGAGGCGAGCTCGCGGCGCAGCTCGGTGAGGCGCGCGATCTCCGCGTCCACCTCGGCGAGACGGCGGCGGACGAGGGCGTCGGTGTGGCCGCACGCGCAGGATCCCCGGTCATGCACCTCGAGGAGCTCGCGGATCTCGGCAAGGCGCAGGCCGAGGCGCTGGCCGCCCTTGATGAAGCGCAAGCGGCCCACGGACTCGGGGCTGTAAAGCCGGTACCCGGCGTCGGTGCGGCGCGGCGCCGGCAAGAGCCCCTCGCGCTCGTAGTAGCGGACCGTATCGGCGTTGACGCCGGCCTCGCGGGCCAGGCGGCCGATGGTGACATCGTTCATGCAAGGAAGTCTAAACCCTGGAGTGAGCTCCAATGTCAAGAGCCGTTCTGGCGATGAGAAGCGAAGCACGCGCCACGCCCTAGGCCCACCTCGCTGCGCAAGGGAAGGCCGGGGCTGGACAGCGCGGCAAGGTTGAGCAAGAGCGCTCTGGGACCCTGTGTCTCGGCGCGGCCGGCCCGCCGAGGCTACCGAAAAGGCATCGTGGGACGGGCCTGACGGCCCGCGGGACGCGCGACGGCCAGACGCAGGAGCCGGACGCGGCCACAGTCCCCGAGCGGTGCCCTTAGCTCGGGCCCTCGATCACGTGCGGGTGTGCCTCCGGCAGCGCGCCCGACCGTCGCGCGAGCCGACCGCGCTCCCCGGCCTCGTCGCGGGTTGTGGCTGCCGCCGCGAGGAGCGCGCCCGAAAGCGCCTGGCCGACCTCGCGCACCGGCGCAAGGCGCATGTCGCGCCCGATCGCGGCGTCCAGGTCGTCGAGGTCCTGTCGGTTGTCGTGCGGGTAGAGGAACACGGTGTAGCCGTTTCTGTGCGCGGCCAGCACCTTTGCCTTGAGGCCGCCGATCGGCATCACGCGCCCGCGCAGCGTGATCTCGCCGGTCATCGCCACCTGGCTGTTGACCGGCCGCCCCGTGAGCGCCGACACCATGGCCGTGAGGATGGCCACGCCGGCCGATGGCCCGTCCTTGGGCGTCGCCCCGTCCGGCACGTGCACGTGCACGTCGGTGCGCGGCAGGGCGGCCGCGTCGATGCCGAGGTCTGCGGCGTGGGCGCGGCTGTAGGTGAGCGCCGCGCGAGCGCTCTCCTGCATGACGTCGCCCAGCTGGCCGGTGAGCACCAGCCGGCCGCGCCCCGGCACGAGCGCCACCTCCACGGGCATCGTGTCGGCGCCGTAGTCGTTCACCCACACCGCCGTGGAGACGCCGACGAGATCCTGCTCCTCGCGCGCCGCCGGCCGGGCGAGCGGCGGTCCGAGCAGGCTGCGCAGGCTCGTGCGCGAGACGCGCAGCGGCAGCTGCCCGCCCGTCAGCTTGCGGCGGGCGGCCTTGCGGCACAGGGCGGCGATCGAGCGCTCGAGCTGGCGCACGCCGGCCTCGCGCGTGTAGGACAGGATGATGCCCCGCAGCGCGCCGGCGGAGAGGCGCACCTCCCCGGCCGTCAGGCCGTGCTCGCGCACCTGCCGCGGCAGGAGGTGGCGGCGGGCGATGCGCGCCTTCTCGTCCTCCGTGTAGCCGGGCAGGTGCACGACCTCCATGCGGTCGAGCAGCGCCGCGGGGATGGTCTGCGTGGTGTTCGCCGTGGTCAGGAAGAGGACGTGGGAGAGGTCGAACGCCACCTCCACGTAGTGGTCGCTGAAGGCGTGGTTCTGCTCCGGGTCGAGGACTTCGAGGAGGGCGCTCGACGGGTCGCCGCGCATGTCGCGGCCGAGCTTGTCGACCTCGTCCAGGAGGAACACGGGGTTCTTGGTCCCGGCCTGCCGTATGGCCTGGAGAATGCGGCCCGGCATGGCGCCCACGTACGTGCGGCGGTGGCCGCGGATCTCCGCCTCGTCGTGCACGCCGCCCAGGCTGACGCGCGTGAAGCGCCGGCCCAGGGCCTCGGCGATGGTGCGGCCGAGGGAGGTCTTGCCGACGCCCGGCGGGCCGACCAGGCAGAGGATCGGGCTCTTGCCGTCCGGCCGGAGCTGGCGCACCGCGAGCGCCTCGACGATGCGGTCCTTCACCCGCTCGAGCCCGTCGTGGTCGCGGTCGAGCAGGCGCTGCGCCTCGCCCAGGTCGTTGCGGTCGTCGCTCTGCACGTTCCACGGCAGGGCGAGCAGCCAGTCGAGGTAGGTGCGGCTCACGACCGCCTCGGGGCTCGTGGCGGCCATGGAGGTCAGGCGCGTCACCTCGCGCTCGGCGCGCTCGCGCACCTCGTCCGGCAGGTCGGCCTCCGCGACGCGGCGGCGGTAGGCGCCGACGCCGTCGTCCTCCTCCTCTTCCTCCTCGCCGTCGCCGAGCTCCTCGCGGATCGCCTTGAGCTGGGCGCGCAGCCAAAACTCGCGCTGCCCCTCGTCGATCTCCTGGCGCACGCGTCCCTGGATCTCACGCTCGAGCGACAGGATGCGGTGCTGGTGGGAGAGGATCTCGTGCACGACCGCGAGCCGGTCGCGCAGCTCGAAGGCCTCGAGCACGCGCTCCTTCTCGTCGGTGCGCAGGTCGAGGTGGGTGGCGATCGCGTCGCACAGGCGCGCTGGGTCGTCGGCGCTGATGGTCACGAGCGTGTCCGCTGGCATCTTGCGCGACAGCTTCATGTACTCCTCGTACAGATGCACGACGGCGAGCACCCACGCCTGCGTATCCTCGTCAAGGGGCTCCACGGGAGGCTCGTCAACCTCCTCGACCGACGCGTGGAAGTAGCCGTCCTCCATCACGAGGTCGACCACGCGCGCGCGCTGCACGCCCTCGACGACGACCTTCACCGCGCCGGAGGGCAGGCGGACCATCTGCTGGATCTGCGCGACCGTTCCGACGCGGAACAGGTCGTCCGTCGTGGGCGCGTCCTGGCGCACGTCACGCTGGCTCACGAAGATGAGGCGGCGATCGGCGGCCATCGCGGCCTCCATCGCGCGCACCGACATGTCTCGCCCGACCTCGAGCGGGACGACGATCTCGGGGAAGACGAGCACCCCACGAAGCGGTAGGAGCGGGTAGATGGCCACGCCGATCACCTCCCCGCAGGTTGCCGCCGATTATACCATAGCGCCTTTGCGCGCCCGCGACAGACGACGGCGGCGGCAGGCTGACCGCAAAGTCGGCGGGAGCGTGGAGGCGGTGCGGTGTCAAGCTGGGGCTGACGTCGGCGGCGGGTGTGTGCGAGTCCAGGGGCATGGGAGCACCATCTGCCAAGACGCGGTCTGGGTCGGCCGTGCGGACGGCGTTCGAGATGGTCCGCGAGGTCGCGCAAGGAGATTAAGCGCTGGGATGAACTGGTGGCTCGCCATCACTATCTCAAGGGCACGATCGTCACCGCGGACGCGCTGCACACCCAAGCAGAGACCGCCCGCCAGATCGTCGAGGCTGGCGGCGAGTGCGTCTTCATGGTCAAGGGCAACCAGCCCAGCCTGTGTCAGAGCCTGGAGGCGCTCGAGTGGCGCTTTTCCCCCCTCCGTCCGCACCATCGACAAGGGCCACGGTCGCCTGGAGACCAGGACCATCCAGACCCTGCACGTGCCTAACGGTCTCGGCTTCCCCTACGTCGAGCAGGCTTGGCGCATCGAACGCATCACCGAGCGCCCCAAGAGCGTGATCGATCCGCACACCCACTTGCGCGTCACCGAATCGACGACCACGCGTGAAGTGGCATACGCCATCGCTAGCCTCTATTCCGAACAGGCAGGACCGGAGCAGCTTCTGGCCTTTATCCGTGGCCATTGGTCGATCGAGGCCATGCACCACATCGAGGACGTCGCCTTCGACGCGGACAATAGCCGCATCCGCATACGCCACGGGCCCGCCAACATGACGACGCTCACACGGCTGGCCGTGGCCATCATCCGCCACCTCGGCTTTCGCGCGGTGCCGAGCGGCCAACGCCACCTCGCCAATGATCGAAACAACCTGATCTGTCGCCGCACCACTAGGTCCGTCCTTCTCCCAAGGGCAAACCCGGGCATCCGTACGCGCCCACCCGCGCATGGCCCCTCGAGACCGCCGCCCGTAGCCCCTGCCCCTGCCGCCAACACCGGCCCACCCGTCGCCAATCGCTCCTGCCACCACTCGCCGCCCAAGCCTCACTCAGCGCCACCCAACCTTGCGGTCACCCTGACGGCGGCGGGCCCTTAAGGCCCGCCGCGAGATTCTTTCCCTCCTCGCCCGGCTAGGCGCCAGGCGACACGCCCTCGCCCGCGCCCAGTCGCCCGGCCGCCGCGGCCGGCTCCACCGTCGCGGCGCTCGCCGCGCGCTCCGGCCGCACCAGTCGGGCCGTCGCAGAGGCGGCGGGCATGAGCGCCAGGTCGAGCACCTCCTGCAGGCGGCGCACGCCGACGACGCGCACGGGCAGGGACGCAAAGCTCTCCTGCCAGTTCTCCTCCGGCACGATCACGGTCTCCGCGCCCGCGCTGTGGGCCGCCTCCACCTTCGCCACAACGCCTCCGACGGGGCGGACCAGGCCGCGGATCGACACCTCGCCCGTCATCGCCACGCGGTTGTTCACGGGCCTGCCGGTGATCGCGCTGTACACCGCGGTGGCGATGGACACGCCCGCGCTCGGGCCGTCAATCGGCATGCCGCCGGGGAAGTTGATGTGGAGATCGAAGCGCCGGGGGTCGATGCGCAGGTGGCGGCGCAGCACCGTGAGCACGTTGTCGACCGCGCCGAGGGCCATCGACCGGCGCCTCAGGGTATGGCCCGGGCGGCCCATCTCCTCCTCGGCCACGAGGCCCGTCACGTCGAGCCGGCCCGGCGCGCGCGCGGCGGGCGTCGCGAACGCCTCCACCTCCAGGAGAAGGCCCATGTTCGGGCCATAGACGGCGAGGCCATTCGCGAGGCCCACCTGCGGCTCCGTCGGCACCTGGCGATCCGGGCGTGGCTGGTAGCGGCAGCGCTCGACCACCCACTCGACGTCTGCCGCGCGCGTCGTCGCTCGCGTTTCCGTGATCGCCAGGCCGGCCGAGATCTGCACGAGGTTCACGGCCTCCCGCCCGTTCTGGGCGAAGCGCGCCGCCACGTCCAGGGCGGCGTCCTCCAGCGGCACGCCGATGCGCTCGCCCGCCTCGCGCGCGATGTGGCGAACCTCGTCGGGGTGCAGCGCGCGGAAGTAGATCTCCACGCAGCGGCTGCGGATGGCCGGGGGAAGCTCGTCGGGCGAGCGCGTGGTGGCGCCGATCAGCCGGAAGTCGGCCGGCAGGC
>JAKASY010000170.1 GCA_021817625.1 Bacillota bacterium
AGAAGTTGATCGTGCCCTGCGCCGCCGCTGGCGACGCCGGAAGCGAGAGCGCGAGCCCCGACGCGGCGCAGATGGCTCCCGCGAGCGCGGCCTTGGCAGCGGCGCGGGAGCGCCTCGATAGAACGTGCGCGTCCACGGATTCACCCCTTATGTCTGGAGCGATGGTCTCGTTTCCAAGGACTTGGCGAAGCGTCGTGCCAGGAAGCTCGGCATGGTGATCGCACGGCCCACGACGACCGCCCAGGCGCCGTGATCGACGGCGGCCCGGGCTTGGCCCGGGGTGACCACGCCGCCTTCCTGGAGCACCGGCACGGATACGCGAGCGAGAACGGAATCCAGGAGGTCCAGCGGCGGGACGGGTCCGCCACCGGTCAGGCCCCGCAGGGTTGTGGCGACCGCGTCGACGCCCGCGTCCACCGCGTACAGGGCATCGTCCACGGTGCCGATGTCGCCCAGCACAGGGACGCCGATCGCGTGGAGCTCGGCTACGATGCGCGGGAGGCTCTCACCTCCGTCCCGGGGTCGCGCGGAGGCGTCGAGGGCGACGACGTCGCTGCCGGCCATTACGACTTCGACCGCCGAGGCGAGGCGAGGCGTGATGTACACGTCGAAGCCCGGCGTGCGCTGCTTGAACAGACCGATGATGGGCTTGTCCACGGTAGCCCGTACGGCGGCGACGTTCTCCGGGCGGTTGGCGCGGATGGCCGCGGCACCGCCGATGACGGCCTCCTTGGCCATCAGGGCGATGACGTCAGCGTTGTCGAACGGCATGCCCGGCAGGGCTTGGCACGACACGACGAGCCGGCCGCGGACGGCGTCCAGCCATGAGGACGAAACGGCGCGGCCAACGGGTCCGTCCGGGGTCATATGCCGCTCATCTCAAGACCGCCTCCGGGGTTGAAGCAGGCGTACCCGGGACTGCATGGCGCTCAGGCGCGCGGGTTCCGCTAGGGTGATGGCGACCGTCACGGCATCGAGCACGGCGAGCTGAAGCAGTCGGGACCGGAAGGTGCCGAGCGTGTCGGGTGCCTCGACGGCCGGAATCGGCAGCACGTGGTGGGCGACCCGGGCAAGGGGCGATGCTGGCCAGGATGTCACGGCGACCACTTGGGCGCCGACGCTTCGGGCCACCTCGGCGCCCTCCACGATGTCGCTCGTCTTGCCCGAATAGGAGATCGCGACGACGACGTCTTGCGCGCCCAGCTGGCTGGCAAAGACGGTCTGGATATGGGGATCCGTGATGGCCCAGGCCGGCAGGTCGAGGCGTATCAGCTTGTGCGCCGCGTCCTGCGCCACGAAGGCCGAAGAGCCGGCGCCGTACAGGCCGATGCGCCGCGCCTTGGTCAACAGGGCCGCCACCCGTTCGAGGAGGTCGTCCGGCAGGCCGTCGGCGGCGTCGAGAAGGCCCTGCGCCGCCTCGGATAGCACCGTGGCGGCGATCCCTTGCTCGGCCCGCCTTTGGGCGACTTCATCGTAGATGGTCGGTGCGGGACCACCCAGCTCCGCGGCCAGCGTGACACGGAAGTCCTGCATGCCCCGGAAGCCGAGCTCCTTCACGAACTTGATGACGACGCTCGGGCTCACCTGGGCCCGGTTGGCAATCTCGTCGCTGGTCATGAGAAGGCACTCCCGAGCGTGGTCACGGACGTAGTCGGCCACCCTTCCCACGGCGGGAGGGACATCCAGGGTGGCCAACCGCGTCAGGACTCCCGTGGTCATGCCCTAACCCCCTTCCGAGGGTCGGAGGGAACGTTAGCGGTCGGCGCGCATTTTCCCTCCATGTACGACATTACAGAAGAAAATTCTTTGCCGCTCCGTAGGCTGTATCGGCGTGCGGCGCGTTGGATGACGTAAGCCCCCCATGCGGTCGCCATCGGGCCCTCCTCCCTGTGCACCGGCGCAACATTCGACTCCGTTTCGTGGCACTCCCTTCCGGGTCCCAGCCGACGGTTCGAGTAGCCCGTGGTCGGCGTGGTGGACTCGCGACGGTAGCCGGCCCCGTGCGGCAACGGAGACCATCGTTGACGGTGGCCAGATCCGGCGTGTACGGAATCACGCCGTGTGCGTTGGGCGGTCGAGCTCCGACAGCCGCAGTCGGTCTCGTAGTTGATCGCCCAAGCCGAAGCAGTGGACGCCCACGGCGCGCACGTCGTCGCGCTCGATCACGCGCACGACCAGGTACTACGCGACGAGCCAATCGTTCCCGAGTCCGGCACTGGGCGCGAGCTGCTGTCAGCGCGGGGGAGGTCCAGGCGTGTGGTGCGGCGCTACGACCGAATCAGGTGCCTGGGCTGAGCTAGCCAAGCGAACGACCGGGATCGAGGGTATTCTTCAGCGGCGGCTCGACTCTCGAGGAGGGCGCGGCTCCTACCAAACGGGGTGCACCCCAAGCACGTGAAACGCGGGGTCGGCCGAGACAAGAGTCAAGCCGTCGACGCTCGCCTGAGCGGCCAGCATGCGATCGAACGGGTCCCGGTGCTCTGCCGGCAGGGAACCGGCGACTAGAGCGTGCACATGGCGAATCGGTAGTTCTTCAGCGCGGAAGCGGGCTAGGTGGGCGGCAAGGGCACCGACCAGAGCGTCCGCACCGGGAAGCTTGCCAAGTCTGTGCTTGGTGGCTATCTCCCACACGGACGCACTGGAGACAAATAGGCGGTTGTCCCGGCGCCTCAACACGCCAGCAGCTCGCGGCGAGAGCCGCGCCGGCTCCGTAAGGGCCCAAAGTACCACGTGTGTATCTAGCAGGTACTGCTCGCGTCCTGCCACGCGGCAAGCTCCTCCTCTGGCAGGGGTTCGAAAAACGACTCGGGGACGTGGTACGCCACGAAGCCCATCTCTCGGTCTGTGTCCTCACGGAACGGAACAAGCCGAGCCAGTGGCTTGCCGTTGCGTGCCAGGATGATCTCCTGCCCGGCCACGACGTCCTCAAGCAGGCGGGACAAGTGTGTCTTGGCATCATGGATGTTCACGGTTCTGGCCACGACGTTCACCTCTCAGTAGACTTAGTCTAGCGGACCTGGTTTAACGGGTCAAACCGTCTACACCAACGGTCCGGCGCAAACGACTAGCATGGAGTTGCCGCCGGCTGCCATAACTCGGCCAACAGCGGCCGGTCCAAACATCGCGACCACATGCCCTCAAGACCTGTCGCGCCCACATGAGCCCTCTCCGCGGGAGAGCCGTTACCGCGTGAAGCGGCCTCCCGTAGGACTCGCCGCCCTCGTGGGCGCTCCCGCGCGTCTGTACGCAATCGACGGCCCGTTGCGAGATCCGTTGCGCTCCTGGGTGCGGCGACAAGGCCACGCGCGTGGCGTGGTGACACGTCTGGGTCTCATCGTGTCCGCGACCCCAGACTGAAGACTACGGCTACGCTCTTGCCGGCGGTCGCGTGGACGAAGCGACAGCCCGCGAGTGGTGTATACCGATGGTGTATGCGGGGGTGACGCCATGATCCGCAAGCAGATCTACCTGCCAGCTCAAGAGGAACAACGTTTAAAAGAGATCGCGAGGTCCCAGGGCAGATCCGAGGCGGCAATCATTCGCGAGGCCATTCGCCACCGCCTCGCCCAAGAGGATAGTCGGGACGCGGCTTGGCAGCGACTCCGGAGGTTACTCGCTTCGCTGCCTCCAACCGGAACGGCCTCGGACCGCTTCAATCGGGCCGAAGCGTACGCCGACCGTATGGAGCGCTTTGACCGCACTCGTTGACACAAACGTCCGGATCTACGCCGCGGGCGTTCGGACCGGCGCAGCACGGCAGCGCGCGGCCTCCGAGTATCGTAGCCCGTGCTCCGCACGGCCGTGACGGACCAACGTACCGCGGCTGGGCCGTGACTGGCGTGACGCTGGTAGGAGGGTTGGGCGCGCGTGCGACAAGGCGCGGACCTATGCCACTCGAGAGCGTGACCGGCCCGATCCGGGACGATCACCCACTCGGCCTGATGGTCGGTGGCCGGGCATTGCCGCGTCCGCTCAGTCCGGGCGGACCCCTTCGGTGTCGCTCGGCTCCAGGATGAGCAGCCGGTCTCCCTCTGCCAGCGGTACATCTACGCGCGCGCCGATGCGCACCTGGCGGTCGTGAACGACGCCGAGGATGAGCGGCAGTCCAGACCGCTCGCGGAGGTGGCCAAGGGTGGTGCCCGGGCCGACAGCTTGCGCCGGTACCTCACGCACCCGGTAGGAAGGGGAGTCGACAAGGCGCAGCAGAAGCTCGCCCGCGTGGGGGGCCTCCACGCTCTTGGCCAGAGCGTGCCCGACCAGTTCGTCCACGGGTAGCACGGCATGCACGCCCAGATCCGCGAGCGCGCCGCGGGCTCGGGCGCTCTGGGCCAGGCAAGCGACGGGCAGGTCAGGCCGAAGATGGCGTAGCGCAATCACCGCCATAACAGTCGCCCCGTCGTCGCCCAAGCAGACCAGAGCGGCGCGCGCGCTCTCGGGATAGGCGCGGGAGAGCACACTTCCGTCCGCCGGGTCGCCCCGTACGAAGTGGGCGTGCGGATGGTCGACCGGCAGGGTGGAGGCATCCGCCACTACCAGCACTTCGAGACCTGCGGCCAGAAGCTCGCGCGCGGCTATCTCTGCCTGCGCGTTCCAGCCAAGGACCAGGGTGTGATCGCGCATGCGACGCCCACCTCCGATGCCGAACAGGCGGCGAATACGCGCCTCGGCCGCGGCCGAGGCGGCGTTGGCGAAGAGTAGCCCGAGCAGTGGGATGGCTGTGAGCATGACGCCGACGGCCACCACGCGGCCCCACGCGGTTATCGGCGTGACGTCGCCATAGCCAACCGTGGACGCCGTGGTGATAGCCCAGTACAAGGCCGTGCCGAAGCTCCGGTGGTCTGCCAGGGCGAACAGGGCCGCGCCAGCTACCAGCACAATGACCAGCAGGAGCGCCGGGCGTAGGCGCCCAGCCAGCGCGCGCGTCCGCTCCAGGAACACCTGGAAGAGCAGCAACCGACCGCCCCCTGGCACGGAGTGTACACCGCCATGGTGCGGCAGCCCTCGTCATGTACAGCCACGACCCCCACGTCACAGCTGACCAGCTAGCGCGTCTGCGACGCCTGTTCGGCCTTGACGCGCCGCTCTGGCGCCAGTACGTCAACTGGCTCATCCAGGCCACCCGAGGCAACTTCGGTTACTCCTTCTACTACGGCGAGCCGGCCGTCGTCATGATGTGGCAGCGGGCCGCGGCTACGGCGACGCTCATGGGCAGCGCCTTTGCCGCCGCGGTTACGGTGTCCTTCATCGTCGGCGTGATGTCCGCGGTACGACGCTACTCCATCTGGGATCATCTCGTGACCGTGGTCTCCTACGCCGGCGTGTCGCTGCCGACGTTCTGGGTGGGCCTAATGGCCATCGTCTTGTTCGCGGTCGACCTGCACTGGCTCCCGGCAGGAGGCGTCGGCTCCGGCGGGGCGACTCAAGACCTGGGTCACCTCATCCTTCCGGCCTCGGTCCTCGCATCCTCCATGATCGCCAACGAGTCACGCTACGTGCGCTCCGCCGTG
>JAKASY010000171.1 GCA_021817625.1 Bacillota bacterium
GACCTCGCCGAGGACGCGCGCCCCCTGGTCCGTCTGCTCGATGACGACAAAGTTCTCGCCCGGCCCGGAGCGCAGCGACACGGCCTGCGCCGGGTAGCCGTCCGTGGCCCAGTAGTAGCGGCCGCCCGTGTGGCGAAGGATGCCGGCCTGGTCCAGGGAGTCGAGCATCTCGGGCGTGGTGGCGACCGAGAAGCGGTCGTCGGTGGCGAATGGTAGCTCGAAGGCGGCGCACTTGAGGTGGTCCATGAGGATGTAACGGTTGTCTGGATTGATCGTCGGCGCCTCCGGGCTCTGGCCGTGGAGGTAGGCGGGGTGGTCGGCCAGATACTGGTCGAGAGGCGAGGGGGTCGCCAGGAGGAACACCGCCGACACCTCGCCGCGCCGACCAGCCCGGCCCGCCTCCTGCCAGAGCGACGCGATCGTGCCCGGGTAGCCGAGCACGACGGCGGTATCGAGGGCGCCGATGTCGACCCCGAGCTCCAGGGCGTTGGTCGACACGACGCAGCGCAGGTCGCCGTCGCGCAGCGCCGCCTCGATCGCCCGGCGCTCGCTCGGCAGGTAGCCGCCGCGGTAACCTTCGACGCTCTTCGTCCCAAGGCGCTCCTTGAGGGCGCGCGTATGGAGCTCCACCCCCTGGCGGCTGCGGCAGAACATGATCGTCGCGATGCCGCTGCGCGCTAGGCGGTACACGAGGTCGTCCGCCAGGGCGGCGGCGCTCTGCCGCCGCCCCGTGGCCGCGTCGATGAGGCGGGGGCGCAGCAGCACCACATGGCGCTCGCCGCGCGGCGCGCCGCTCTCGCGCACGACGCGCACGGGCGCGTCGAACAGACGGGACGCGAAGCCCTCCGCCTCGCTCACGGTCGCCGACGTGGCGAGAAACTGGGGGTTCGAGCCGTAGAACTCGCACAGGCGGCGAAGTCGGCGCAGCACCTGTGCGACGTGGGCGCCGAACACGCCGCGGTAGGTGTGGAGCTCGTCTACGACGACGTAGCGCAGGTGCTCGAACAGGTGCACCCACTGCGTGTGGTGCGGGAGGATCGCGGCGTGCAGCATGTCGGGGTTCGTGAGCACCACATGGCCGGCACGGCGTAGGTGGCGGCGCTCGGTGGGCGGCGTGTCGCCGTCGTAGGTGCCCATGCCGAAGCCGGGGCCGAGCGCCGCCATGTCGCCGGCCAAGGCGGCCAGCTGGTCCTGGGCGAGCGCTTTCGTCGGAAACAGCATAAGGGCGCGGGCCTCCGGGCTCTCGGCCAGGCTCTGCAGCACGGGCAGAGCGTAGCCCAGGCTCTTTCCGGACGCGGTCGGGGTGAGGCTCACGACGTTGTGGCCGGCGCGCGCCAAGGCGTACGCCTCGGCCTGGTGGCTGTAAAGCTGGCGAACGCCGCGCTCCTGCAGGCGCGCGGCAAGGCGCGGGTCGAGATCCTCCGGCAGGTCGGTGAGACGAGCCGGCTCGGCCGGCAGCACGCGCCAGTCGGCCACCGTCTCGCGAAACGTCGCGTCGGCCGCGAGAGCGTCCAAAACCTGGCTCAGCTGCAACGCCTGACCCTCCCGGAGCCGCGACCGCGAGTCGCGCTGCGCCAGGGTTCGGTCCATGCCTGTCGGATTCCTCCGGTTGCCTTTGCCGTGGAGCGACGGCGGGCTCGCGCGCCGGTCGTGTCGGCCGCGGCGTCGTGGGGGAGCTACTGGGCCGGGCCGGGCAGCGGCGCGCCTGCTGTCGGGACGTTGTCGATGCCGTCGACGGCCGTGCCTCGCCTTCGCCTACGTCGGCGGCCGCGGCCCGGAGCAGCACCGCGCGACGCGGCGAGGCCTTCTTCCCCGCCCAGACGACGGGCGGGTGTACCCGCGCCAGGCGGCCGACCGAGCAACGCAGCGAAGCGCACATAAGCGCCCGCCGGCGTCGACGGGCGTGTTTCGGCCGCAGGATCGCTCTAGCGCACGGCCACGCGCTGCGCGCCCGCGCGAAGAGGCGTGAGCGCGTGCACGAGACGCATCTCTGCGGCGCGCAGCCGGTACACGGCCTCGTCGACAAGGCAGGGCTCGGACACCCAATCAAACCACTGCCGTGCCGCTTCCAACTCCTGGCGCGCCACCTCGACCGCCTGGATGTCGTCGGTGCAAGGCGACACGACCGGCTCGCGGACCATCGACGCTCCCCCTCGATCGCCGAGCGCTGGCGAAAGCCGGCGTTCGGACCAGGAATTTGACCGTGAACTCGGCGCGTCCCCATGCTACGCTGCGGCCGGATGACGCGGCGTCGAACGGCGGCGGCTGCGGCGTGCAATCGTCGGCGCAAGACGACACGCGCGCCCTGCCGGTAGGTTATGCGCTTGCGTGCGCGTTGATGTCGGCTGGACACACGCAAGTGGAAGGAGGCGACGACGGCGTTGGCGATGGCGAGGCGCGTCGCGGCAGGGATCCTGGCCCTGGTGGCGACCTTCGGCCTGCTCACGGCGGGTGCCGCGGTGGCGCACGAGGCGACCGTGACCTCGCCGGTCGCGCGCGCCATGCGCATGCGCGGCGTGAGCGCCTATCGCCTTGACACGGCGTCCCAGGCGCCGGCCCTGACCGTCGACATGACGAACGGTGTCGATCTCGAAGCGATGTGCCAGGCGCTGTCCGGCCGGCTCGTCCCGGTGTTCGGGCAGGCGCCGGCCATCACCCCGATCGGTCCCGGCCAATCGCGCCTGCGCGGCCTCGTCGAGGCCGCCGCCGTGCCGGTCGCCCAGGGCATCGCGACCGGGCAGTTCGTGGCCATGGCGGACGCCGTGCGCTCGCTCGCTGCGAAGGACGGCGTGCGCGCGCGCGTCGAGGTGGACACGAGCGCCGTTTACGTGACCCTCGTGCCACGCCATGGCAGCGAGGCGTACGCCGTGTTCACGCGCCCGCCGCAGGCCGCGGGCGCGGCGGGGGCGCCAGCGTGAGCCGCTGGCCGGTGGAGTGGGGTGTCGGCGCCGTCCTGGGCGCGGCGGCGTTCATGCTCGTCCGCGGTGTGAGCCCCGTGCCGCTCCTCGTCGTGGGCGGCCTGGCCCTGGCGCTCGCCAGCACGCCGCGCGTTCGTCAGGCGATCGCGGGTCTGCGGCGGCGTGAGCGCGGCGTGCCGCGCGGCGACGTGACATTTGAGCGGATCGGCGGGCAAGAGGCGGCCAAGCGGGAGCTGCGTGAGGCGCTCGACTTCCTGCGCGCGCCCGAGGCGGCGCTGCGGCTGGGCGTGCGGCCGCTGCGCGGCGTGCTTCTGGCGGGCCCTCCGGGCACGGGAAAGACGATGCTGGCGAAGGCCGCCGCGCGCTACACGAACAGCGCGTTCGTGGCCGCGGCGGGCTCCGAGTTCATCGAGATGTATGCGGGCGTCGGTGCCCAGCGCGTGCGCGACCTGTTTGCGCGTGCGCGTCAGAGCGCCCGCGACCTGGGCCTCGCCAGCGCGATCGTGTTCGTGGACGAGATGGACGTGCTCGGCGCCAAGCGTGGCGGTGAGCGCGGCCACCTCGAGTACGACCAGACGCTCAACCAGCTGCTCGTCGAGATGGACGGCATGAGCGCGGCGGACATGGCGCCGGTCGAGGCCGGCGACGACGTCACGGTGCTCGTGATCGGCGCGACGAACCGGCCTGACCTCCTGGACGAGGCGCTCACGCGTCCGGGCCGCTTCGACCGTGTCGTGCGCGTGGACCTGCCTGATCGCGCCGCGCGCCTGGAGATCCTCCGCCTCAAGGCGGGCGGACGCGCGCTCGCGGACGACGTCGACCTCGAGAGGCTGGCGCGCGAGACATTCGGCATGTCCGGCGCGCACCTCGAGAGCCTGATGAACGAGGCGGCGATCCTCGCCCTGCGCGCCGGCGCCGAGCGCATCTCGCAGGCCCACCTGGATGAGGCGGTTGAGAAGGTGATGATGGGCGAGCGCATGGACCGGGTGCCGGAGCCGGAGGAGCTGCGGCGCGTGGCCGTGCACGAGGGCGGGCACGCCCTCGTGGCGGAGGTTCTGCGTCCCGGGTCGGTCGCGTCGATCACGGTGACGTCGCGCGGTCGCGCCCTCGGCTACGTGCGCCAAAGCCCAAGCGCCGACAGCTTCCTGCGAACCGAGGGCGAGCTGCGGGACGACATCGCGGTGGCGCTGGCGGGGGCTGTCGCGGAGGAGTGCGTGCTCGGCTCGCGCTCGACCGGGGCGCAGAGCGACCTCGGCCAGGCGGGCGCCCAGGCGCGGGCCATCGTGCTGTCGGGCATGAGCGCACTCGGCACCGTGAGCGAGGAGACCATCCCGGGCGATGTGCTGCACCGGGCGGTGAGCGACGTGCTGGCGAGCGAGGAGGCGCGCGTGCGGGCGCTGGTCACGCAGCATCGCGGCGCCCTTGAGACCCTGGCCGAGCGCCTGCTGCGCGAGGAGCGCCTCGACGGTAGCGCGATGCGCGCGCTCCTGGGCGACGGCGGCGAGCGCGAGCGGGCCGGCTAGGCGGGGGCTGCGGCAGGTCGCCGGATGGCGCGTAGCGAAGCCCGCGCGGGAGGCGTTGGGGTGGCTGAGGCTCGCTTGGTGCGGGTATCGATCCTGTCCGTGGGCAGCGAGGTCACGTCCGGAGACGTGGTCGACACGAACGCGAGCGCCCTCGCGCAGGCGTTCACGGAGCGCGCCTGCCGGGTGGTCGCGCACCGCGCCGTGCGGGATGACATGGGGGCGATCGTCGACGCCTTCGAGCGCGCCGTGGCCGAGGCCGACGTCGTGGTGGCCACGGGCGGCCTCGGGCCCACGGCCGACGACATCACGCGCGACGCCCTGGCCGCGGCGCTCGGCCGTCCCCTGGTCACCGACGAGGCCGTGGCGGAGTCGCTGCGTGAGCGGTACCGGCGCCTCGGGCGGCCTATGCCGGAGGAGAACCTGCGTCAGGCCCGGCTGCCCGAGGGCGGCGAGATGGTGTCCAATCCCCACGGCACCGCGCCAGGCATCCACGTCCGCACTGGTGCCGGGGTGGACGTCTTCCTCCTGCCCGGGCCGCCGCGCGAGATGCTGCCCATGGCCGAGCGCGTGATGGGGTGGGTGGCGCCAGATGCCGCCGCCGTGCGACGCACGCTGCGGGTGAACGGGGTGGGCGAGAGTCAGGTGGACGAGTGGCTGGCGGACCTCATGAGCGACGCCAACCCCTCGCTGCGGCCGTACGCCAAGGATCTCGAGGTGCACCTCAGGCTCGTGGCGCGCGCGGCCAGCCTAGCCCAGGCCGAGGCCCTCGCCGACGGGGTGGAGGCCGAAGTCGCGCGTCGCCTGGGAGCGAGCCTGTATGCCCGGCGGGGCGAGACGCTGGAGGAGGTGGCGGTCGCGGCCCTCGCCTCCCGCGGGCTCACCGTCGCGTTCGCCGAGAGCCTCACCGCCGGCCTGGCGAGTGGCCGCATGGCCTCGGTGCCCGGGGCGTCGACGGGACCCTCGGGACCGAACAGCGCCCGGCGGCGGCCCCCGGGCGGGACCTCGCCCGTCAAAGCCAGGGTGAGGTCGTGTCCGAGCTGGCCGGCACCACCGGTCA
>JAKASY010000172.1 GCA_021817625.1 Bacillota bacterium
GGGCGGCGCTTGTGCTCTTCGCCCGCCGCCAGCGCCGCGACGGGTCTTGGCAGGAGGCCCGGGCCCTGGCACCCACCGCGCCCCCGTGGGCCCGACCGGGCGATCCGGCGGCGCGCCTGTACCTGAGCGCCCACTGCGCCTACTGGCTGAGCCGACTAAGGCCGGGCTCCGCCGCGCGATCGCCCTGCTGTGCGGCGCCGCCGGCAAGGGGCGCCTCGACTCCTGTCTGCAGACGCATTGGCTGGCCGCGGGCGCTCTTTGGCGGTCAGAGCGGGATGCCGCCAAGGCCCTGCTCGCGCACCTCGGCTCTCGCCTCGACGCCGTCGGCCCGAGCGGCCTGGGCTGGCTGGCTCACAGCCTCTCCGCGGCGGGCGTGCCGGCGTCGCAGCCCGTGCTGCGAGACGCGCTGGGCTTGCTCGCGCGCTCGCAGGCGGCCGACGGCGACTGGCGCAGCGAGGACGGCCCGACGCAGCAGGACGTCGAGGCCACGCTCACCGCGATCCACGTGCTTCGGGGGCGGGCCTGACGCCGGCAGGCACCGAGACCTAGAGAGGCTCCGCGGGCGCGAACGGGCGGCGCGCCGCCGAACGGCTGCGCCGTCCCCGGCGCTCAGGGCTCGTCGACGATGGTCTCCCGGCGAAGCGCCGTCGGACCGACGCTGGCGCCGCGCAGGAGGGACAACACGACCGCGAGCAGGGAAAGGACGGTCGACAGGTACAGGGCGTGCCGGAGGCCGGTCTCGAACAGGGCGGCCTGCGAGGCGGACACGCCGATCGTGGCGCCCGCGAGGAAGGCGGCGAGCTTCGAGGCGCCCATGGAGGTCGAGACGATCGTGAACGCCAGCGCGATCGAGAAGAGCTGGCCGGCGTTGAACACCAGGCTGCGCATGCTGGCCGCGACACCGCGCCGCTGCGGCGGCACGCTGCCCATCACCGCGCTGGTGTTCGGGGAGTTGAACATGCCGTTGCCCAAGCCGGCAACGACCAGTGCGGCCGCCACAGGCAGGTACGGGCCGGTGAGCGGGATGACGGCCAGAAGATAGAGCGCGACGGCGCTAACGAACAGTCCAACCGAGGTCAGGCCGCGCGATCCGAGGCGGTCCGAGAGCGTGCCGGACAGGGGACCGGTGACCAGGATCGTCAGGCTCAGTGGCATGATCATAACGCCGGCGCGCAGCGGACTCGCGCCGAGCAGCCCCTGGAAGGCGAAAGTAAGCATGAACATGAGGGCCCCACGCGCCAGGGCGTTCAGGAACTGCGAAGCGTTGCCGATCGTGAACGCCCGGATGGACAGCAGGGCGAAGTCCATCATGGGCGAGGGCTGGCGCCGCTCGACCAGGATGAAGGCGACGAGGATGGCCGCGCCGAGCGCGAACAGGAGCGGCACGACCGGGCCATGGTCGCCCGCCACGATGCGCGTGAGGGCGAGGAGCACCGCGACCAGGCCGGCGACGAACAGGGCCACGCCCCACGGATCCACGTCCTCGTTCTTGGCGAACGTGCCCACCTCGCGCAGGCTGTAGTAGGTCCACAGCGCCCCGAACGTGCCGATCGGCACGTTGACGAAGAAGATCCATCGCCAGCCCAGGAGCGATGTGATCACGCCGCCCAGGATCAGGCCGCCGATGCTGCCGGTGAGCACGGCCATCTGATTGATGCCAAGGGCCATGCCGCGGTCCTCGGCCGGGAAGGCGTCGGTGAGGATCGCGGTCGAGTTCGACCACATGAGGGCGGCGCCGACGCCCTGGAACATGCGGCCGAAGAGCAGCATCACGCCGGTAAACGACAGGCCGGAGAACAGGCTCCCGGCCGTGAACAGGATGAAGCCCGCGAGGTAGTACCGCACCCGACCGCGCATGTCGGCCAGCCGCCCAAGCGGCAGGAGCAGGGCAGTGATGACCACCGTGTACCCCATCATGATCCAGAGCATGAGGCCGACGCCGGTGTGCAGCTCACGCGCGATCGTCGGCAGCGACACCGTCAGGATGGAGCCATCGAGGGAGGCCATGAAGCCGCCGATGGTCGTGTTCACGAGCACGGTCCAACGATAGCCGGCCGGCACCGGTCCGGTGAGCTCGCGGGCCGGCCGGAGCCGTCTTCGTGTCGTGTCGTCCGTCGCCGCACCCTGTCTCATGGTCAAGCCTTAGGCATGCGCTCACTCGAATCCTCCTCGCAGGTGGCGCACGGCGCGTGCCGAACTGCTCCCCGAACGCGGATGCGCGAGGCCGCCGGCCGCGAGCGCGCGGTCGATGGCCCGGCGTCCGAGCAGGGGCCAGCGCATGCCCGCCAGCGCCGCGGCCGACACCACCACGGACGACACCACCACGGACGACACCACCACGGACGACACCACCACGGACGACACCACCACGGACGACACCACCACGGACGAAGGAAGGATCTCATGCCGACCGACAACGCGGCTGGCACGCTTGTGCCGCCGCCCCCCGCCGCGCCCCGGCGCCCCGTCGTCGAGCGCCTGCACGGCCGGGAGGTGACAGACCCCTACCGCTACCTGGAGACGCTCGACGCCGCCGACACGCGCGCATTCATCGCGCAGCAGAACGCGTACGCCCGTGCCTTCCTCGAGGGGCTGCCGGGCCGCGCCGAGCTGCGCGAGCAGCTGGCGCGCCTCATGGCCACCGGCGCGCTCGGCGTGCCCCAGGAGCACGGCGGTCGGCTGTTCTACACCCGCCGCGACGCCGGGCAGGACCAGCCCGTCTTCTACACGAGCGCGGTGGACGGCACAGGCGAGCGTGCGCTCTACGACCCGGCCGCCGACGACCGCGAGGGGCTGGTGTCGCTCGACTGGTGGTACGCCTCGCCCGACGGCGCCTACGTCGTGCTCGGCACGTCGCGCGGCGGCGACGAGTGGAGCCGCCTGCGCATCCGGCGCAGCGACGACGGGCGCGAGCTCGACGACCGCGTGGAGCGTGCCCGCAACTCCAGCGTCGCCTTCGAGGCAGACGGCAGCGCCTTCTACTACACGCGCTACCCCGACCCAGCCGCCGTCGCGGCCGGCGAGGAGTACTTCCACTGCCGGGTGTTCCACCACCGGGTGGGAGGGCAGGACGACCCCGAGGTGTTCGGCCAGGGCCGACCGCGCGAGGAGCTTCCCCGCGTGACCCTCTCGCGCGACGGCCGACTCCTCTTCGTCGAGACGCACCGCGGCTGGGCCCGCAGCGACCTGTGGCTCTCCGACCGCGGCGCCGCGGACCAGAGCTTCCGCCCGCTCTGGCGGGACGAGGCGGCGACCTTCACGCCGATCGTGGACGAGGGTCGGCTGCTCGTCCTTACCAACTACGGCGCGCCCCGCTTTCGCGTCCTCGCGGCGGCGATCGACGCCATCGCCAACGGCGGCGCGGCCGCCTTCGCCGACCTCGTGCCCGAGGACCCGGACGCCGTGCTGCAGCAGGTCGTGGCCGCCCGGGGCGGGCTCGTGCTCGTGTACATGCGGGACGCCACCGCCCGGGTGCGCCTCGTGCGGCGCGACGGCTCGCCGCCGCTCGAGGTGGCGGTGCCGCCGCTCGGCAGCGTGCCCGCCGTCTGGGCTGACCCCGACGCCGACTCCGCCTATCTGCTCTACGAGTCCTTCGCGCGCCCGACCGCCGTGTACCGCCTGGACACCCGCACGGGCGAGCTCACGCTTTGGCGCGCGCTCGACGCGCCGCCGGAGATGAGGGACGTGCATGCCCGCCAGGTGTTCTTCACGTCCAAGGACGGCACGCGCGTGCCGATGTTCCTCCTCACCGGGGCGGCGGTCCCCGCCTCCGAGCCGCCGCCCCAGCCGGCGGCGTGCGTTCTCAGCGGCTATGGCGGCTTCCGCATCACGAACTCCCCCGCCTACCTCGCCTCCATCGTGCCCTGGCTGCGCCGCGGCGGCGTCTACGCCATCGCCTGCCTGCGTGGCGGCCTCGAGTACGGAGAGCCCTGGCACCAGGACGGCATGCTCGGGCGCAAGCAGAACGTGTTCGACGACTTCGTCGCCGCCGCCCAGTACCTCGTGCACGAGGGCTACACGCGCCCCGACCTGCTTGCGATCAGCGGCGCCTCGAACGGCGGCCTCCTCGTGGGTGCCGCCCTCACCCAGCGGCCGGACCTGTTCCGTGCGGTGCGCTGCGGCGTGCCGCTTCTCGACATGCTGCGCTTCCACCGCTTCCGCCTCGGCGGCCTATGGACGAGCGAGTACGGCTCGCCGGACGACCCGGACGCGTTTGCCTGGCTCGCCGCATACTCGCCCTACCAGAACGTGCGGGCCGGTGTGCGCTACCCCGCCGTGCTGCTCACGACGGCCGAGTCCGACTCTCGCGTCGACCCCATGCACGCCCTCAAGATGACTGCCCTCCTCCAGCACGACGGCGCGGATCTCGACCGCCGGCCCGTGCTGCTCACGGTCGACACCGACGCCGGCCACGGCGCCGGCAAGCCCGTGCGCAAGGTGGTCGACGAGCTCGCGGACGTCTGGTCGTTCATGGCCTCGCAGCTGGATCCGGAGGGGCGTTGGCGCTAGCGGCGCCCGCGGGCGGGGGAGCGCATCGCGCGCCCGCCGCGGGCTGGGTCCTGGCCCTCGCTACCCTGGCCCAGATGGGCTCGTCCCTGGCCCAGCAGGGCATGATCGTGCTGGTCGTCTACCTGCGGGTCATCGACCACCTGTCGCTGTTCACCATGGGCCTGGTGGCGGCGGCGCCGGCCCTGGGCACGATGCTTGGCATGACCCCGTCCGGCAGCGCGGTCGACCGCGGCGGGGTGGGGCGCACCGCACTTGTGGGCAGCGTCGGCATGGTCGTCGTGGTCGTCCTCCTGTTCACGGCCACGCCAGGGCCGGTGGCGGTGCTCGTCGCGCTCCTCGTGGCCCTCGGCGTGTTCGGCGCCGTGACCCCCATGGCCGGAGCGGCGGCCGCACTCTGGGCGAGCCGGCCGCACAACCGCTCCACGGCCATGGGCATCCGCCAGTCCGGCGTGACCATCGGCGCTGGCATCGCCGCCGCCGCGCTGCCGACGCTTGTCGAGCACTGGGGACTGCGACTGGCCATCCTGGTGCTCGCCCTGCCGGTCGGGGTGTTTGGCCCGCTCCTGGCGCGCCTCACGGCCACGCTCGGCGGTCGCGGCGAGCGGCGCGCCCCTGGCGCCCGCCCCTCGCCGCCGCCACCGGCCGGTGCCTCGCGCCTCAGGGCGCTCGCGCCCGTGCTGCCCGTTGCCGCCGCCGGCGCCCTGCTCGCCGCGGGCCAGTACGACACCCTCGCCTACGCCATCACCTACCTCCACGTGGACGCCGGCCTCGCCCTCGCCGCCGGCGGCGTCGTGCTTGCCCTCGCACAGGTCGGCGGCACCCTGGCCCGCGTGGGCGTCGGCCTGTTCGCCGACCGGACGCGCCTGCACACCGGCCACGCCCTCGTGCTCATGGTGTCGATCGGCCTGGTCAGCCTCACGCTCTTCAGCGCCGTCCACCACGCGCCCCTCGTGCTCTGGATGGCCCTGGCCCTGGCCCTCGGCATGGG
>JAKASY010000173.1 GCA_021817625.1 Bacillota bacterium
ACCCGTGTGTTCAGGGTGGCGAAGTCGAGCACGAGGTCACCGACCCGCAGGGCGGGCTTGTCGGGGTAGCGGCGCGCATTCAGGCGCAGCCCCTCGCCGATGGTGAACATATCCGAGAACTTCCCTTCGATGCGCGCTCAGGCGGAGCGGGGCCAGGAGGGCAGGCGGTGCCACAGCGGCAGGAGGGCGGTGAGGGTCTCGGCGGCGAGCGCCTCGACACCAGCCCGGCTGCCGAGCGCTGCCGCCTCGCGTGACACGCTGACGCCCACCGCCCACTGGCTGTCGCTTAGCCGGCTCAGGCGCGCGACTTCGCTCTCGCCCGGACGGTCGCGCACGGGCCGGACACCCGCCGCGCTCACGACCTCCATGTCTGCCGGCAGGTCGGCGAGGGCCGCGCGCGGCTGGGTCGCGAGGCGGCGGCCAAGGGCCTGCCGGTCGGCGAGCGCCTCGTCCTTGAGCACGAGGCGCAGCCACACGCCGTGCTCCGCCACGCCCAGGGCGTAGTGCGCGAAAGCCTTGTAGCGCCGCGGATCCGGGCCGAACGCGGCCCACGTCTCCGGCGGCGGGTTGACGGTGCGGCGCAGGTGGGCCGCCACGTGGGGGTACAGTGTTGTGCCCGCCAGGCGCGACAGGCCGGGGGCGAGGGCGTCCGCCAGGACGACGAGGCGGGGTCGCAGGTGCTCGCGCAGAGCTCGCATCCGGTCCTCGAAGCCTTCGAGCGCGAACACGTCGAAGTCTTCGGCCACGAAGCCGGCGAAGTCGATCGCCACCGCCATCCCGAGGCCTCCCCGTCGGCGCTTGGACGGCGCCATGGTACCATACCGAAAGTTGGTGGACGAAGGGGCGTGGCCGCGGTGCGTGAGGCGGCTGTGACCCTCGCCTCGGGCGCGGTGCTGCGCGTGGGGGCGGTCGGTCAGGGCACCTGGGTGATGGGCGAGCGGCCCGAGCGGCGCATCGCCGAGATCGACGCCCTGCGGCTGGGCTTCTCCCTGGGCATGCGTCTGGTGAACACGGCCGAGCTGTACGGCGGCGGCGGCGCGGAGCGCGTGGTGGGCGAGGCGATCCATGACTGTCGCGACCAGGTGTTCGTGGTCACCAAGGTCTGGCCGAGCCACGCCCGCGAGCGCGACGTGCTTACGGCCGTGCGGGGGTCCCTCACGCGCCTGCGCACCGAGTACGTGGACGCCCTGCTCCTGCACTGGCCTACGCGCTCCGTGCCGATTGAGGAAACGATGCGTGCGCTCGGCCGCGTCGTCGAGCTCGGGTTCGCGCGCCACGTCGGCGTCTCGAACTTCCCGACGGCGCTCATGGCCCGGGCCGACGCCGCGGCCGCGCCAGGCGTCCCGGTCGCCGTGCACGAGGTCCGCTACGGCCTCGACGAGCGGCGGGCCGAGCACTTCGCCCTGCCCGACGCGGAGGCGCACGGCCGGCTGTTCCTCGCGTACAGCCCCTTGGGTCACGGCAGCCTGATGCGCGCGCCGGGCGCGCCGGTCCTGCGCGAGCTGGCCGACCGGCGCGGCGTGCCGCCCGAACGCCTGGCCCTCGCCTGGTGTGTTCGCCTGCCCGGCGTCGTGGCGATCCCCAAGGCCGCGCGGCCCGAGCACGTGCGCGACAACGCCGCCGCCGGGGACCTGGTGCTGGATGGCGCCGAGATCGCGCGCCTCGAGGCCGCGTTCCCCCTCGCCCCGGGACAGGTGCCCAGCTGGCTGCCGCCCTACGATGCCTTCTTCCGCGTGGCGTGGTGGGGCGTGAAGCGGCGCTTCGCCCGCTCCGCCTGATCAGGGGCGCCGCAGGGCGCCTCGTACGCGCACCGGGTCGAAGGGCCCAAGGTCGCGCTCCAGCCGCTCGACCGCGCTGCAGGTCTCGATGATGCGCTCGACGGCCATAAGGGCTCCCTGCACGGCGCGCAGCTGCGTGAGCACCTCCGTGCAGCCCGCGCCCCGCTCGATCATCGCCGTAAGCCCGCGCACCTGGCCCTCCACCCGATGCAGCCGCCGCTCGATGTCGGCGCTCTCCCAGAAGCGGGTGGCGGGCGCGGCGCCAGGCTCGGGCGCGTCGTCGTCCACGAACTCCCCTCCTCGCGCGGCGCTGGCCGCGACGACTCTTGACGACACGAGTATATACCCCATAGGGTATAGGGGCAAGGCGGCAACAGGCGGGTGCGACACGCCGCCGCCGCGAGAGGAGCGATGGTGATGAACCTTCTGAACGATAGCGTGCGCGGCCAGCTTCGCCAAGCGCTGGGCGACCTGCCCGGGGCGGTGGAGCTCGAGCTGCACGCCCCCGGGGCGGACGAGGCCAGCGAGGTGATGCGCTCCCTCCTGGGCGAGATGGTCGAGACCCTGCCGGCTCTGCGCGTGCGCGACGCGGTCGAGGTACCGGTGCTGGAGCCCGGCCACGACACCGGCGTGGCGATCGAGGGCCCGGTCCTCACCGTGCGCAGAAGCGGCGAGGCCGGTAGTGGCGTGCGCTTCGTCGGCATGACCGTTGGGCTTGAGTTCGCGAGCCTGGTCGAGGCGATCCGCCAGGCGGGCACGGGGCAGAGCGCGCTTGGCCGGGGCACGCGTGAGGCGCTGTCCGCGCTTGAGGCACCCGTGCACATCCAGGTGTTCACCACGCCGAGCTGCCCGTACTGCCCGCAGGCCGTGCGCATCGCCCACGAGATGGCGTTCGTCTCCGACAAGGTGGTGGCCGACATGGTCGACGCGTCCACTTTCCAGGGCCTGTCGGAGAAGTACGGGGTCATGGGCGTGCCCGCGCAGTACTTCAACGGCGGCCTCGTGCAGGTCGGGCTCGCGCCGGAGGGGGTCGTGCTCGAGCACGTGCAGAGGGCGGCACGCCTGGCGGGCGCCGGCGAGGCGGCAAGCTGACGGGGCGTGGCGGCGCCGGGCCGCCGGGACCGTTTGCGTGACGTTGACCCCCACGGCCGCGGCATGCTACCCTGACCGGGTGCGCGAAGCGACCGCACGCAGCCGGCTCAAGCGGCCACGGCCCGCCGGCGCGGCGAGTCCGGAAGGGGAACGCTCGCAGATGTACGCGGTGGTCGAGAGCGGGGGCAAGCAGTACCGCCTGTCCCCCGGCAACGCGGTGAACGTGGAGAAGATCGAGGGCGAGGTCGGCCAGAGCGTGACGCTCGGCCGTGTGCTCATGGTCGTCGACGACGAGGGCGCAGCCACGATCGGCAGTCCTGTGGTCGACGGCGTGAGCGTCACGGCCGAGATCGTTGCCCACGGCCGCGGCCGCAAGATCGTGGTGTTCAAGTACAAGCCCAAGGTCAACTACCGGCGCAAGCAGGGACACCGCCAGCCGTTCACGCGCGTGCGCGTGACGGCGATCGGCGCGCCGCCCGAGGCCCCGACGCCAAAGCGGCGCAGCCGCAAGGCGGCGGCCAAGGAGCCCACGGCCGAGACGCCGGCGGAGGCGGTGGCCGAGGCCCAGACCCCGGTCGAGGCAGAGGCGACGAAGGGAGGCGAGGCCTAGATGGCACACAAGAAGGGTGGCGGCTCCTCGCGCAACGGCCGCGACAGCGAGTCCAAGCGCCTGGGCCTGAAGCGCGGCGACGGGCAGAGCGTGCTCGCGGGCACGATCCTCGTGCGCCAGCGCGGCACCCCGATGCGGCCCGGCCGCAACGTCGGCGTCGGCCGCGACCACACCCTGTTTGCCTTGGCGGACGGTGTCGTGCGCTTCCACGGCGGTCGCGTGTCCATCGAGTCCGCGGGTGGCGGCCAGGACGCCCCGGCGCGTGCCGCTGCCGGAGACGCGCCCGGCGAGTAGCGTGTTCGTCGACCGGGCCGACATCCGGCTCGAGGCGGGCCGCGGCGGCGACGGCGCGGTGTCGTTCAGGCGCGAGAAATATGTGCCCAAGGGCGGGCCCGATGGCGGCGACGGCGGCCGCGGCGGGTCCGTCCTGGTTCGTGTCGATCCGGGCCTGCGCACGCTCGCCGACTTCCGCTACCGCCGGCGCTTCCGGGCCGACGCGGGCGCTGCGGGCGTCGGCGCCAATCGCCATGGCAAGAGCGGCGAGGATCTCGTGGTGCCCGTGCCGCCCGGTACGACGGTGCGGGAGCGGGAGAGCGGACGGGTGCTTGCCGACCTCACGGCGGCGGGCGAGAGCGCCGTCCTTGCCCGGGGCGGCCGGGGCGGGCGCGGCAACGCCCGCTTCGCCACGGCCGTGCGCCAGGCGCCGCGCCAGAGCGAGCGGGGCGAGCCGGGCCAAGCCGTGGACGTCGTGCTCGAGCTGCGCGTGCTCGCCGACGTCGGGCTGATCGGCCTGCCGAACGCCGGCAAGTCGACGCTCTTCGCCCGCGCCACCGGCGTGGAGGCGAAGGCCGGCGTCTACCCGTTCACGACGCTCGAGCCCGGGCTCGGGGTCATGGGGCGTGGCGAGGAGGCGGCCGTGTGGGCGGACCTGCCGGGGCTGGTCGAGGGCGCGCACGAGGGCCGCGGCCTCGGCCATGCCTTCCTGCAGCACGCGCAGCGCTGCCGCGTCTTTCTTCACGTTGTTGACGCGAGCGGCCTCGGCGGCACACAGCCGCTGGACGACCTCGCGGCGGTCGAGGGAGAGCTGCGCATGTACGACCCGTCGCTCATGGAGCGGCGTCGCGTCGTGGTCGCCAACAAGATGGACCTCGCCGAGGCGCGCCGCGCGCTTCCCGCCCTGGAGGAGCGCTGCCGCCGGACGGGCCTGCCCTTGTGCGCGGTGTCGGCCGCGACGGGCGAGGGGGTGGAGCGTCTCGTGGACACGGTGCGCGCGATCCTGGCCGAGGTCGGGCCGGTGGACTTCACGCGCTCGCTCGCGCCGGGCGACGCCGGCGAGGCGGTGTTCGGCGCCGGCTCCGCGGAGGTCCGGGTGGAGCGCGAGGGCGAGGCGTTTCGCGTGTTCGGGCCCGCCGTGGAGCGGCGGGTGGCGATGACCGACCTCGGCCAGGACGAGTCGGTGGCGCGCCTCGAGCGCTTCTTCCGCCGGCTGGGCGTGGAGCAGCGGGTGCGGGCCATGGGCGGCCGGGAAGGCGACGAGGTGCGCATCGGTGACGCCATCTTCGTGCTTGAGGATGGGGGAGAGGCCGGCGCCGAGCGCGAGGCGGGCCTGGGCGCGCGGGGCCGAGAGGAGGGTGAGCAGCGCTGAAGGGGCCGCAGCGCCTTCGGGCGGCAACCGCAATCGGCATCATGGGCGGCACGTTCGATCCCGTGCATCACGGCCACCTGGTGGCGGCCGAGGCGGTGCGCGCGCGCCTTGGCCTTGAGCGGGTGGTGTTCGTGCCCGCGGGGCGCCCTCCGCACAAGGCGGGCCGGGTCGTGAGCGACGAGCGCCACCGCTACCTCATGACCGTCATGGCGACCGTGACGAACCCGCTGTTCACCGTGTCGCGCATCGAGATCGACCGTCCCGGACCGTCGTTCACCGTGGACACCGTGCGCGCCTTTCGCGAGGCGCTTGGGCCGTACGTGTGATTGTACTTCATCTCCGGCTTCTATGC
>JAKASY010000174.1 GCA_021817625.1 Bacillota bacterium
GTCGCGGTGCAAATGGAACAGGGCGGGGGCGAGCTTGCGCTTGGTGAGGTCGCCGGTCGCGCCGAAGATCACCGCCACGAACGGCATGGGCCGGCGCTCGGCCCCGAGGCCGACGCTGAGCGGGTTGTCCTGCGCTGCCTGTGGCGCGAGCGTGCCCTGCGCCGTCATCGCCCGACCCCCGGGGCCCGGCCCCGCAAGCCGCCGTGTCGACGCCCGAGGGCCGTCCGCCGGCAGCCGTTCGCTCTGAGGCCGTGCATGCAAACGCCTCCTCGCCTACCGGCTATGCCTTGGTGCTGCCCGCGTAGGTCGCCCGGCGCGCGGCCCGCTCGAACGCCTCGACCAGGGCGCCAAGGCCTGTGCCGGCCTCAAGGTCCAGCCTCACAAGGCGCCGGCCACGCCCCTCGAGCGCCTGGAGGTCGCCCGCCGCCTGGGCCCGGATCAGGGTGGCGAAGCCGAGGCCGAAGCCCGGGATCGCCGGGTCGGACGCGCCCGCCTGGACGATCTGGACGAACATCCCCTCGGCCGGGCCGCCCTTGTGGAGCTGGCCCGTGGAGTGGAGAAAGCGTGGGCCGTAGCCGAAGGTCGTGGCCACCCGACGGTGGTGGCAAACAGCCTGGCGAATGCGCGCTGCCGCCTCGTCGCCTGCGGCGTCCGGCGGGACGTAGGCCATGAAGGCGACGTAGTCGCTCGGCCCGCTCGTCGCCAGGAAGTTGGCGAGCACCGCCTCGAGGTCCTCGCCCCGCGGATTGCCTGCCGCGGCCACCGCGACGGGGCCCGCCCGAAGGCGCGCGGGGGCCTCGGGCAGCCGGCCGCTGTCGCCATAGGCCTTGAGCACGGCCGTGGTGTTGTCCTTGCTCTCCTGCACGTTGGGCTGGTCGAAGGGGTTGATGGCGAGGACACGCCCGGCGATCGCCGTGGCGATCTCCCAGCGCACGAACTCGCCGCCGAGGTCGAGGCTGTCCTTGAGCTCGATGCGCACCACCGGGTGGCCGGCCGCCTCGAGGGCCGCAAGGTGGCGCTCGGTCGACTCCCGCAGCGGGCCCACGGAGACGGCGGCGAACAAGCGGTCGTTGCCGTAGGCGTCGACCTCGAGGAGGGGCTCGCCGACGACGGGTACGATGCCCTTGCCCGCCTTGCCCGTGCTCTCGGCGAGCAGCTGCTCGGCCCAGTCGCCGAACGTAGCGACGCTACCCTCCGCGACGATCGTCACCTTGTTGCGCCCCGCCAGGGCGGCGGCGCCGAGGACGGCGCCCAGGTAGGCGCCCACGTTGTCGGCCGCGGCCACGGCGGGCCCACACTCGGACGCCATGCGCAGGCCGCGGCCGAGCAGGGCGCGCACGTGGAGGCCCATGGCCGCGGCCGGCACGAGCCCGAACGGGGTGAGGGCGCTGTAGCGGCCGCCCACGTCGGGCAGGCCCGGCACCACGGAGCGGAAGCCCTCGCGTCGCGCCAGGGCCTCGAGGGACGTGCCGGGATCCGTGATGGCGACGAAGTGCGCCCCCGCCCCGTCCGCCGGCCCCATGGCCTCGAGCTCGGCCCGGAAGTAGCGGTAGAAGGCGTTGGGCTCCGTCGTGGAGCCGGACTTGCTCGACACGAGGAAGAGCGCGCGGCTAGGGTCGATCGCCCGCCTTAGCGCGGTCACGCTGTCCGGATGCGTGGTGTCGAGGACGTGGAGGCGAAGGCCGCTCGGCTCCGCCCCGAACGTCGCGCGCAGCACGTCGGGGCAGAGGCTGGAGCCGCCCATGCCAAGGACGACCGCGTCCGTGTAGCCGGCAGAGCGGCAGTCGGACGCCAGACGCTCGAACACCGGTAGCTGGTCGCGCATCTTGTCCGGGGCGTCGAGCCAGCCCTCGGCCGTGGGGATGAACCCAACGACCTTGGGGTCCTCCGAGTAGAGCGTGCCGTCCTTCGCCCACAGGCGGCGGACGGCGCCGGCGGCGGCGAGCGCGCCCAGGCCCTCCGCGACGGCCGCGTCGATCGCGCCGAGCGCGTAGACCGGCTCGGGCACGCCCCCGACCAGGACGGCGCGCTTGTGGCGAAGACCGTGCATGACCTTGTCGAACGAGTCCGCGAACGACTTCACGCCCTCGACCTGGAGGGTCTCGGTCACCTCGCCGAGGTCGACGCCGAGGCGCGCGAGGCCGTCGATCACCTGGCGCGCGTCGTCCAGGCCCCGGGTGACCTCGACCTCGGCGCGGCCGTGGTCCATGACCGCCTTCAGGGTGTCGGGCGGCATGGTGTTCACCGTGTCGGGCCCCACCAGGTTGTCGCAGTACAGGACGTCGGAGTAGGCCGGATTCTTCGTGCCCGTGGACGCCCAGAGCGGCCGCTGCACCCGCGCGCCCTTGGCCTTCAGGGCTGTGAAGCGGGCGTCGGCGAAGCGCTCCTCGTAGAGCGCGTACGCGAGCTTGCCGTTGGCGACGCCCGCCTTGCCGCGCAGCGCCAGGGCCTCCGGCGTGCCGACCGCGTCGAGGCGCTTGTCGACGGCGGTGTCGACGCGGCTCACGAAGAACGAGGCGACCGAGGCGATGTGGTCGATGGGCTCGCCTCGCCCTGTGCGCTCCTCCAGGCCGGACAGGTAGGCCTCGATCACTTCCTGGTAGTGGGCGAGGGAGAAGATGAGGGTGACGTTGACGCTCACGCCGGCGGCGGTGAGGCGCCGGATCGCCGCCCAGCCGGCTGCCGTGGCGGGCACCTTGATCATCACGTTCGGCCGGTCGACAAGCGCCCTCAGGCGCAGCGCCTCCGCCACCGTGCCCTCGCTGTCGTGGGCGAGGTAGGGCGCGACCTCGACGCTCACGAAGCCGTCGGCGCCGCCGCTCTCCTCCCACACGGGGCGCAGGGTGTCGGCCGCGTGCTGGATGTCCTCGCGCACGAGATGGTCGTAAAGCGCCGAGAGCGGCGCCTCTGGGTCGAAGGCGGCGATGGCCTTGTCGTAGTCCTCCGAGCCGTCGATCGCCTTCTCGAAGATCGTCGGGTTCGAGGTCACCCCCCGCACGCCCCGGGCCACCAGGGCGGCGAGCTCGCCGTCCTCGATCAGCCCGCGCCGGATGTTGTCGTACCACACGCTCTGCCCGACGGCCAGGAGCGCCGCCAGGACTCCCTTTGCGGCCATTTCCGATCCCCCCAATTCCGTGCGGGCCGGACGCGCGCCTAGCGCCGTACCGCCGACCCCAGCACCCGCTGCGCCTCCGCGGTCACGTGCTCCACCGTGAAGCCGAAGGCGGGCAGGATGTCCTCGATCGCGCCGGAGGCGCCGAAGCGGTCCACGCCGATCACGCGCCCGCGCTCGCCCACGTAGCGCTCCCAGCCGAATGCGCTCGCCATCTCCACCGCCACGCGCGCGGTGACGTCCGGTGGCAGGACGCTCGCCCGGTAGGCCTCGTCCTGGGCCTCGAAGCGCTCCCAGGAGGGCATGGACACGACGCGCGCCCGCACGCCCTCGGCCGCCAGACGCTCGCGCGCCCCTACGGCCAGCTGCACCTCGGAGCCGGTGGCGAGGAGCAGGATGTCCGGCCGCTCCTCCCGGCCGGCCACCACGTACGCGCCGCGGCGCACGCCCTCGAGCACGTCGACGCCCTCGTCCCGCGCGAGCACCGGCACCTTCTGCCGGGTGAGGACCAGGGCCACGGGTCCCTTCTCCTCCAGCGCGGCCAGCCACGCGGCGGCCGTCTCCGGGCCATCCGCGGGCCGGACCACGGTCAGGCCCGGCATCGCCCGCAGGGAGGCGAGGTGCTCGATCGGCTGGTGCGTGGGGCCGTCCTCGCCCAGGCCGATGGAGTCGTGGGTGAACACGTAGATGACCGGCAGGCCCGACAGGGCGGCGACGCGGATGCTGCCGCGCATGTAGTCGGAGAACACCAGGAAGGTGGCGCCGAACGGGCGCACGCCGCCGTGGTAGGCCATGCCGTTCAGGGCGGCGCCCATGCCGTGCTCGCGCACGCCGAAGTGAAGGTTTCGCCCGCCCTCCGCGCCGGGGCGGACGTCCGGCTCGCCCTTCATGTAGGTGTCCGTGGACGGGGACAGGTCGGCGCTGCCGCCGACGAGCTCCGGCACGGCGTCCTTGAGGGCCATGATCGTCTGGCCGCTGGCCGAGCGCGTGGCAACGGAGTCCCCGGCGCGGAACGCGGGCAGGAGACGCTCGAGGCCGTCCGCCAGCTCGCCCGCGCCCCCGCGCTCGAACGCCCGCGCCTCCACGCTGTGGCCGCGCCGGTACGCCTCGAAGCGCTCGCGCCACTCGTGCTCGGCCTTCTCCCCGGCCTCGATGGCACGACGGAAGTGACGCAGCACCTCGTCCGGGACGTAGAACGTCGGCTCGAGCGGCCAGCCCAGGTTCTCCTTGGTGAGGCGGGCCTCGTCGGGACCGAGGGGGCTGCCGTGGGCGCTCGCGCTGTCGTGCTTGTTCGGGCTCCCCTCGGCCAGGTGGGTGCGCACGCGGATGAGCGACGGGCGCCCGCGCTCGGCCTGCGCCGCACGGATGGCGGCGGCGATCGCCTCGAGGTCGGTGCCGTCCTCGACCGCCTGCACGTGCCAGCCGTACGCCTCGAAGCGCCTCCCCACGTCCTCGCTGAACGCGAGCTCGGTCGGCCCCTCGATGGAGATGTGGTTGTCGTCGTACAGGTAGATCAGGCGGCCCAGGCCGAGGTGGCCGGCGAGCGAGGCCGCCTCGGAGGCGACGCCCTCCTCCAGGTCGCCGTCGCTCACGATGGCGTAGATGAAGTGGTCGACGATGTCGGCCTCGCCCTCGATGTTGAAGCGGCCGGCCAGGGCGCGCTGGGCGATGGCCATGCCGACGCCGTTGCCGAAGCCCTGCCCGAGGGGCCCGGTCGTCGCCTCCACGCCCGGCGTGTGCCGGTACTCCGGGTGTCCCGGCGTGCGGCTGCCGAAGTGGCGGAACCCCCGCAGGTCGTCCAGGCTGAGGTCGTAGCCCGTGAGGTGGAGCAGGGCGTAGAGGAGCATGGAGCCGTGGCCGGCCGAGAGGACGAAGCGGTCGCGGTCGGGCCACGCCGGGTTTCTCGGGTTGTGCCTGAGGAAGCGGGTCCACAGCACGTAGGCCATGGGCGCGGCGCCCATCGGCATGCCGGGATGGCCTGCCTTGGCGTTCTCCACCGCGTCCACGGCCAGCATCCGGATGGTGTTCACGCACAGGCGGTCGAGATCGCTCGCCAAGCGCCTCCCCCTTTCGCTCGCACCGGTATGGTACCACCAATTCCCCGGCGGGCGGGCGGGGCCCCGGGGCATGCTCTGGCCGGGAGGGATCGATGTGACACGCATCCCCGGAGACTTTCCGAACGAGGGCCGCGCCCACGCCCAGGACCGGCGCAATACGCAGTCCTCGCCCGCGGCGGCGCCGTTCGAGACGCCGCCGATCGGCGCTCACCTGCGCTGCCCGTCGTGCGGCAACCAGGTGCGCATCGAGGAGATCGGCGGCGGCGAGATTCGCTGCTCGTGCGGTCCCATGCAGACGCTCGACGTG